>CAYVCM010000015.1:0-25855 GCA_964449925.1 uncultured Clostridium sp. | reverse complement strand
GTAGATAAATAATTGTCCATGCAATTGGAAATACAATCGCTGGTGGAGATAATGTCGGTTTTACTAAATTGTTATAGTCCATGTTGTCAGAAGTTATAAAACCAACAATTCCTCCAATGATTAGTGGAAATAATATATGAATTATTTTTTTTAATTTCTCATTTCTTTTTATAAAAAATCCCTCCCTTCTTAATAAAGAGTATTTTCAAAAAGCAAATTTTATGATATTCTATTGGGGATTTTCGTAACTTATAAATTTTATATAAAAATATATAATTTCAAATAAAAGGGACCCTCCGAGCTTACGCTCTTTGGGTCCTTTCTCCATCAAGAAAAAAGAAATTTTTCCAACAAATCTTTAAAGTCGGTTATTTCATTCATCAATGCATCCGGGATACATTTATAGTCTGCCCTTTCATCATAGATTTTGCAACCTATATATGTATATAAAATTGCGATTCCAATAGATTTATGCAGTCTTGTATCCAGTTTCAGATATGGACATATTGGAACTTAACTAATATTTTATTCCTCTTTCACTAACACATTTTCATTTCCAATTATCCATCTAAAAACATCTAGAATTTCTTCTGTCACATACATTTGTCCACAACTCTTGTTTTCATCATCTACTCTAACAAAAACAGGCATATTGTTTTTGTCTCCATTAAAATATTTGATTGCACCCCTTAATTTCTTCTTTTCCTCTTCGCTAGCGTTTGTGATATTTAATAACAAAATTTTATGCTTTTGTTCTCCAAAATCCTTAATATCATTTGCAATAATTTTTGTAGAATCATCTTCACGAATACTTAGCCTTCCATCCACTAATACGATATTTTCTTCTGCTAGACTTGAACCTGCTTTCAAATATGCATTTTCGAATACGATTATTTCTGCTTGTCCATACAAGTCTTCGATTGTAACAAATGCCATAATCTTGTTATTTTTTGTATATTTCTTTTTAATTGAAGTAATAATTCCTGCATATTTTACTTGATCTCCATCAGAAAATTTTGGTTTTTCTAAATTTATTTCTCCACTATCATATTGCATTGATGCGTTTTGCTCATCAATTTCTTTCATTTGCATTGTATTAATGTTTGTTTGTATATCTATTTGAGTTCTTAATTTTTCTAAAGGATGTCCTGATATATAAATTCCTAACATTTCTTTTTCCGAAGATAGCAAATCTTTTTCTGACATTTCTTCATGTTCTTCAAATACATATTTCTTTTCGTTTAATTCTTCTTTATCTTCTTCTGAACCTAAATCAAACATTGATACTTGTCCAGAAAATGCCTTTTTCTTACTACTTTGAATTGTATCTACTATATTTTCAAATGAAGCAAGTAAAGTACTTCTAGTTTGTTCAAAATTATCAAACACTCCTGCTTTTATTAAACTTTCAATACACTTTTTATTAACTGCATCATCTGCTATCCTTTCGCAAAAGTCTGTAAAGCCTTTATAATCTCCATTTTCTTTTCTTTCTCTTACAATATTATCAACTGGGACTGTTCCTACATTTTTTATACTACCTAAACCAAATCTAATTCTTCCATCTTCCACTGTAAATTTGGTATTACTTTTATTGATTTCAGGTTTTAAAATTTCAATTCCAAGCTTTTTACATTCATCAATATATTGTGGAACTTTGTCTAGATTTCCAAGATAACTGTTTAATGTTGCTGCCATAAATTCTGCTGGATAATATGCTTTTAAATATGCTGTTCTATATGCTACTACTGCGTAACAAGCAGCATGTGATTTATTAAATGCATATTTTGCAAACTCTGCCATTTCATCAAAAATTTTATTAGCTGATTCGCTATCAATTCCATTTCTTACACAACCTGGTACAATAATATTTCCATTTTCATCTACTTGTCCATTTATAAATACTTCTCTTTCTTTTGCCATAACATCTAGCTTTTTCTTTCCCATAGCTCTTCTTACTAAATCTGCTCTACCTAGAGAGTATCCTGCTAAATCACGAACAATTTGCATAACTTGTTCTTGATATACCATACAACCATATGTTACATTTAATATTGGCTCTAAGCTTGGATGTGTATATTCATTATGTCCTGGGTGTTGTTTTCCTTTAACATATCTTGGGATTTGATCCATTGGGCCTGGTCTATATAAAGAAACACCAGCAATTAAATCCTCTAAGCAGTCTGGTTTTAACTCTTTCATAAAGTTTGTCATTCCCTGTGATTCAAATTGGAAAATACCACAAGATTTTCCTTCATGCCATAATTTATATACTTTAGGGTCTGACATTTCTTTATCAAATTCAACATCAATTCCTTTATCTTCTTTTACTAACTCAATAGTATCTTGTATAACTGTTAATGTTCTTAAACCTAAGAAGTCCATTTTTAATAATCCTAATTCTTCTAGTGTTGTCATAATATATTGTGTAGAAATTTGCCCATCACGAACATATAAAGGAACATATGTATCAACTGGATCTTTTGTAATAACTATTCCACAAGCATGTGTAGATGCCTGTCTTGGCATACCTTCTAATCCCATTGCAATATCTAATAGATTTTTTACTTGTGAATCATTTTCATATTTTTCTCTTAATTCTACATTTTGCTCTATTGCTTGTTTAATTGTAATATGCAATGTGTTTGGTATCATTTTTGCTAGAGCATCTGCTTCTGCATATGGCACATCCAAAACTCTTGCTACATCTCTAATAACCATTCTTGCAGACATAGTTCCAAAAGTGATTATCTGTGAAACATGGTCATGACCATATTTTTCTGATACATAATCAATAACTTCTTGTCTATGTGCATCACTAAAATCTACATCAAAGTCTGGCATACTAATTCTTTCTGGATTTAAAAATCTTTCAAATAGTAAATCATATTTCATTGGGTCAATATCTGTAATTTCCATACTATATGCGATTATAGACCCTGCACCTGACCCTCTTCCTGGTCCTACCGAGATATTATGTGTTTTTGCATAATGAATAAAATCCCATACAATTAAAAAGTAATCTACATATCCCATTTCCTTGATAACACTAATCTCATATTCTGCTCTATCCAAAATTTCTTTACTAGGATTATTTCCATATCTTTTTTTAATTCCATCATCACAAATTTTTTTAAAATAGTCATAATGCGTTGGATATTCTGGTGGTACATCATAATTAGGTAAAATAGTATGTCCAAATTCAAATTCTACATTACATTTATCTGCAATTTTTACTGTATTTTCTATTGCATCTGGAAAAGCACTAAAATACTCTGACATTTCTTCTGGAGATTTTACATATAACTCATCTGTATCAAATTTCATTCTGTCAGGATCACTCATCCTTTTTCCTGTTTGAATACATAATAGTACTTCATGGTTATATGCATCTTCTCTTTTTAAATAGTGAGCATCATTTGTTGCAACTAATGGAATATCTAATTTTCTTGCTAATTTTACTAATTTTTGATTTGCTAGAACTTGTTCCTTAATTCCATTGTTTTGAATTTCTATGTAATAGTCTTCTCCAAAAACTTTTTTATGCCATAAAGCAACTTCTTCTGCTTTATCCTCTTGTCCATTTAATAAAGCTTGATTTACTGCTCCTGCTAGACATGCACTTAGACAAATTAATCCTTCATGATATTGTTCTAATACTTCTAAATCTATACGAGGTTTATAATAATATCCATCTACAAATCCAATAGACACTAATTTACTTAAATTTTTATATCCTTGATTATCTTTTGCTAATAAAATTAAATGATAATAATGGTTGTCAATATTGGGTTCTTTGTCAAATCTGCTTCTAGGTGCTACATATACTTCACAGCCAATAATTGGTTTGATTCCTTCTTTTTTACATGCCTTATAAAAATCGATTGCACCATACATGACTCCATGATCTGTAATGGCCATTGCTTTCATTCCTAGTTCTTTTGCTCTAACAGGTAAATCTTTTATTCTATTTGCTCCATCTAATAAACTAAATTCACTATGTATATGTAAATGAACAAAATCTGACATATTTCTACCTCTTTTCTTATATAAATTATAAATCTTTTTTTGCATTATATCATAATTTTCATAAATGTCCAATTGGGGATGTTTCTGTTTGGGACATTTTTGATGATTTTGGAACAAAAAAGTGTCTTAAAATAGAAATCCGAAAGCCAAAAAATCTAGCTCTTATCGAGCTAGATTTTTTGGCTTTCGGGTTCAACTATCAGTAGTTGTCTGCTCTTACACTATTTCGTGACATTCTTTCACGAAATAGCATTCTGGAATAGCCGTCTCCGATTACTTTCATGGAGCCGCCTTCACCATAAGACACCTCCAATCCGCATCGGTATGCTTCTACTGCAATCCGATCCTTATCGCTGGGCGTTAATCCAGAATACGTGTCATAAGACTCCAATCCCCTACTCATTTTTTTGCGCCTCCTTACGCTGTTAGACACGATATATCTCGTGTCCTTTGAATCTTGAGTTTTCAATGTTGCATTTATATCGTAATACATTTTACATAAAATGTCAACATTAAGTCGCAATTTTTTGAAATGTTAGAAACGCCCAAATCATTTCATATATCTTAAAAACTTTACCATTTATCGCAAAAGTCTAAAAATCATTAGAAAACTCCATCCTATATGGTATATAATGAATAAAAGGGGGAAAATCTATGGAATTTAAAATAATTAGTAATATATCTAACGAATTTAAAGAAACTTCTATTATCATAAATGCACCAGAATTATCTGATGAGATACAAAATATAATCAACTATGTTTCTAATATAAATACAGTTCCTCATCAAATTATGGCAAGTAAAAATAATGAAATTTATTTTATTGATTTAAATAAAATTATTTGTTTCTTTAGTAAAGATAAATATAACTATTTAAGAACTCAAGATGGTACTTATAAAGTAAAATATAAGTTATATGAATTAGAAGAATTGTTGAAACAAAAAGATTTTATAAGAATCTCAAATTCTTGTATTATTAATATACAACAGGTAAAATGCTTTGATACCAGTATGCTTGGTACAATTTTAGTAAAATTAAAAGACAATACTCAAGAAACTGTTTCTAAGAGAAATGTTTCATACATCATGAAATTGCTGAAAGAAAGGGGGAATTTAAAATGAAAGCTTTTGTTAAAAAATTATTAAAAGTTTTATTAATTTTTATACTTTCTGCTATTGTCTTGTACACTATACTTACTGGAATATTATTTTATCGTTGTTGCAATGCTCTGGATATCCACATATTGGGTGATGATTACCTTCCTGATAGTAGCAAAGTACAAAATATTGGAGATGCTATTGAACCTTATCTCAATATATTAGAAGAGGAACTTGAAAAATCACCTTATTTAAATGATAGTGAAGAACATTATGCAACAGACGGTCACGACCATACATTAGGTGAATTTTATGATCCATTAAGCTTCGCTATTTGGACACATTTACGAGCTGCTATTCATTATGTATTTACAAAATATATCTTAATATCTATTTTAGTAGGAGCTGCTATTGCCATTGCTTATGCAGTTATTACAAGTAAAAAAATAAATATCATTTTAAAAGTTGTAATAGGATATGTTGCTATTATATTAGTTATACCTCAAATATTAATGTTTAATATAACTCATAACTTTTATTTTGCTGGAAATATATCAGCTGTATACTTTAATAGTAATTTAATTTACTTTTATATTGGATACACAATCTTATTTATATTAATGTATGTAGTAAATTATATTATTGCTAAAAAAATGACGAAAAAGCTTAATGAAACAATTCTAGAAACAAATAAATAAATGAACTTTAGAAATGGTTGCTTCTCTTTTAAAAATAAAATATTTATTTTGACTTTATAATGCAAAAAATTAAAAACTCCATATTGTTTCCTATACAATAAAAATAGTTATAGTATTATGAACAATACTATAACTATTTTTATTGTATAAAATATATATTTTCAGTTTACATAAAAATGTCTCAAAAAGAAACGTCCCCAATAAGACATTAATAGTTTTCAGCTTTTATTTCAAAATATGCCTTTGGATGGCTACATACTGGACAAATTTCTGGGGCTGATTTTCCAATTACTATATGTCCACAATTTCTACATTTCCAAATTCTATCTCCATCACGGCTAAATACTAATCCACCTTCAACATTTTCAATTAATTTTTTGTATCTATCTTCATGTTCTTTTTCAATTTTTCCTACTTCTTCAAATAGATAAGCAATATGTGTAAATCCTTCTTCTTTAGCTTCTTTAGCCATTCTGTCATACATATCTGTCCATTCATAGTTTTCTCCTTCAGCTGCTGCTTGTAAGTTTTCTACTGTAGATTTTATTTCTCCACCTTGTAGTAATTTGAACCACATTTTTGCATGTTCTTTTTCGTTTGCTGCTGTTTCTTCGAATATAGCTGCAATCTGCTCATATCCTTCTTTTCTGGCTTTAGAAGCAAAATATGTATATTTGTTTCTTGCTTGTGATTCTCCAGCAAAAGCCTCCATTAGATTTTTTTCTGTTTTTGTTCCTTTTAAATTTGGTTCCATAGTTATTCCTCCTAATTATTGTTTATTTTTTGATTTACAATCTTCACATATTCCATAAACTGTTATACTGCTTACATCCATGTAGTTTCCTATCTGTTTCAATATTTCATTAGAAATACTTTTTTTATTGAAATTATAATAGAAATCAGATATTTTTCCGCATTTTTCACAGATTATATGAGAATGTTCTTTGTATATATAGTCATATCTGTCTGGTCCTATTGTCATATTTAATTTTTGGATTTCTCCTAACTCTACTAAAATGTTTATATTTCTATATACTGTACTTTTACTTATTTGAGGTTCTTTTTTTGAAACTAATTGGTAAATTCCCTCAGCTGTTGGATGTATTGGGTTTTGTTTTATAACATCTAGTATGGCTTCTCTTTGCTTGGAATAGTTATTCATAAATCTCTCCTTAAAATTAGGAATTATTCCTAATTTCGTTTATATAATATATCTTTTTTTTATATTTGTCAAGGAAATTTTTTGAAGATTTTATGAATTTAATTTTATACGGATAATATAAATAAAAAATCCATAATACAAAATTCAATTAATCTTGTCAAAATTCGACATCTCATGATATAATAGTTTTCATAAATATATAAATAGGAGCTGATTTTATATGGATTTATTAAAAGAACGAATTAAAAAAGATGGTATTTTTATTAATGAAAATGTTTTAAAAGTTGATAGCTTTCTAAACCATCAAGTAGATACAAACTTAATGAGTTCAATCGGAAAAGAATTTGCTAATTACTTTAGAGAAAAAAATATTACAAAAATTGTTACAATTGAATCTTCTGGAATAGCACCTGCTTATGCAACTGCTCTAGAATTAGGAATTCCTTTTATCATTTTTAAAAAGCAATCTTCTGCTATTTTGGATACAGAAACAACTATTCAAACTCCAGTACATTCTTTTACAAAAAACACAGATTATATTTTGACAGCTTCAAAAAGATATTTGTCTGAAAATGACAACATTTTAATTATTGATGATTTTCTTGCAAATGGTCAAGCTGTAATGGGTGCATATAGAATTTTAAAAGAAGCTGGTTCTTCTGTTGCAGGAGTTGGAATTGTTATTGAAAAGTCATTTCAAGGTGGAAGAAAAAAATTAGAAGATTTGAATTTGGATATATACTCATTAGCTAGAATTTCTAAAATTTCTTCTAATGGTACAGAATTTTTAGATTAATTTAAGGAGTAATGTTTAACAAAATATTATGGAAATTACTTATTGTTTAACTATAAATGATAAAAATAAATATGAGCAAATTGATTCAATTTTAAAAAATGAATTAAACTTTTCTAATAGATTATTAGCAAAATTAATTGAGGAAAAATGTATTTTTTTAAATGATTGTATTTGTGACACCAGAAATTCATTTGATGTAAATGCTATTTTAACAATTGATTTTAATTATCCAGAAGATAATACAAATATAGTAGCAACAAAAATGAATTTAGATATTATTTATGAAGATGAATGGCTACTAATTATTAATAAACCCGCTGGAATTGCAATACACCCTTCTATTTTACACTATTCAGATTCTTTATCAAATGGTGTAAAATTTTATTTTGATTCAATAAATCTTCAAAAGAAAATCAGACCTGTTAATAGGTTAGATTTTAATACCTCACGGATTAGTGATTTTTGCAAAATGTAGCTATATACAGGAAATACTTAGTAAGCAAATGCATGACAATATTTTTAAGAAAGAATATCTTTGTATTGTTGAAGGAATTTTGAATAAAAAATCCGGATTAATTGATTTACCAATTGCTAGAAAGCCTGGAAGTATTATAGAAAGATGTGTATCTTCTGATGGTCAACAATCTATAACAGAATATGAAGTAATTAAAGAGTTTCAATATAATATTTCAAGTAATGACTCTTTAAAAAACACACAATCTTTTTCTTTGGTTAACTGTAAATTGAGAACTGGTAGAACTCATCAAATTAGAGTGCATTTTAGTTATATTGGTCATCCTTTGCTTGGAGATACATTATATGGCAAGCCTTCTACTTTAATTGATAGACAAGCTTTGCATAGTTATAAAGTTTCTTTTATACATCCAATTACAAAAAAAGAACAAACCTTTATTTGTCCTTTACCAAATGATATGAAAAATCTATTAACACAAAAAATTATATAATTATTGTTTTAATATGAAATACCCATTGTTTAAAGCCAATAGAATTGCGGTTGCCTTATTTCAAAAGTCTACTTTTGCCTTTTACTGCAAAAGATAAATATAGTACAAAAAAGAGTAAATCTGTAAGCCGGGTTCTGTCGTTTAAAATAGTCATTTATCTAGGATATATATCACTATATACCTCAAGCCACGCAGGTCAAGAAGGCGCCAGAGCTGGCTTAATCTTCTTTATAAGGTGTTGCTCCTGATGGGGTTTACACATCACAATATGTCACCATATTGCTGGTAAGCTCTTACCTCACCTTTTCACCCTTACCGTATATAACGGCGGTTATTTTCTGTTGCACTTTCCTTAGGGTCACCCCCACTAGATGTTATCTAGCATCATTGCTCTTATGGAGCCCGGACTTTCCTCTCGTAATTCCTTTCGGAAATTTACCAGCGACTATTCAATTTACTCTTTTTTATAGAAAACAATATAAACTTTTTTAGTCTGAAAAATCTACTTTTATTTAATTTTTCCATTGACTTTTCTATTATATCATAAATTATCAATTTCTTCTAGTAAGTTTTTATATTTTATCAAAAATATAGATATATTTTCTGTATCTACTACATTTTTTAGTTCATTTAACATGACATATCCTTTATTAATACTTGTCTGCTTGGATTCATCTATTTCTGTATTTGATAATAGTGTAGCATAAGTATTAATTGCATCAATCATATTTGTATTTATACCTTCCCAATCTCCTGTGTCTAATTTTGCATATGCTCTAAGTACATTTAATTTTGTTTCTAATACTGTTTTATATAAAACATCATCTACAATAGTCTGTGCAAAATTAGGTATATATTCATATATTTTTACTAAATTATCTAAAACTTCTTGCTTATCTTCATTTTCTAAGCTTGCTGTTAAAGTATCTAAATCTTTGTTAAAATTTAAAATGTCTTCCTGTGAAACATTAAAACTATATAAGTCTATTGTAATTGTTGATATGGATGTATATAGTAATTCTAATTCGTTTTTACAGGTATCCCAATCAATATCTCTACTTGTTGTTAAAATTCCTGATGCTTGCATCTCATAATTTTCTTCTGTATCTTCAGATTGATTGCCTGAACCATCTTGAGTAGAAGAATTATCTGAACTAGATTCAGAACTAGAATCAGAAGTAGATGTAGAATCAGTATCAGCATTAGAATCTGAACTACTACCACTTTCTCCCTCTGAAGAGCCACCACCTGTATTTTCACTAGAATTAGATTCTTTAATATCTGTTGTATATATTTGATAATTCCTTATTTGTATATTGTTCATATTGTTGAATAAGGTAATAAGTTTTGTATCTAAATATTTTATTTCTGCAGTTACTTTATCTTTTTCATCTTCTCCATCATCTTGTGTTGCACTAGTATATACTGTCAATATTAATATAATCAATACAATCAATAAAATAATGTATGAAATAATTTTAAATTTTTTCAAAAAAAATCCCTCCATACTTGTTTTTTCTTTGATTTAGTTAACTCATGCTTTTCTTATTATTGACATTTTTTGACTAGTTTATTCTAGAATAAAAACAAAAATATTTTTCATACTAAAAATATAAAACAATATTATGGAGAAAATTATGTACGCTACTGTTAATTTATATACACAAAAAAAGGGAGAATTGAATAAATTTTTAAGTAAATTTTATAATACAAATCTTGAAATTTACGATAGATTAAGTTGGGAAAAACAATATAAAAACCCCATCGAATTAGCTGAAATTATAGGGGTTTTTTTAGACAATATAGAAAATTTTTCAATTTATATGTGGGTTTGTTTGGATAAAAATGTATATATTCATATTAGTGAATATAATGGAAATGAAATTATTAAATATTTATATGAAAGATTTCCTTATTAAAAAAAATTATTCATTTTTCAATAATAATTGTAACTGGTCCATCATTTATTAAACTTACTTTCATATCTGCTCCAAATATACCTTTTTCTACATTTAAATCATTTTTTGCACATTCCTCACAAAAGTATTCATATAACATTTCTGCTTTATCTGGTTTAGCTGCTTCTATAAAAGATGGCCTATTACCTCCTGAACAATCTGCATATAATGTAAATTGTGAAACAATTAATAATTCACCATTAACATCTTTTAACGCTAAATTCATCTTATCATTTTCATCTTTGAAAACTCTTAATTTACATAGTTTTTTTACAAGATAATCTGCATTTTGTTTTGTATCCTCATGTGTAACACCTAATAATACTAAAAATCCTTTTCCAATTTTTCCAACTGTTTTACCTTCTACTTTTACTTCTGCTTCTTTTACTCTTTGTATAACTATTTTCATTTTTTAACCCCTATTGTTCATTTCCCATATTTTTCGTTTTTTCTGTTATATTTTGTGAATCTGGATTTATTTCTATTTCTGTTGTTTTTTCCAAATTAGTTTTCATTTCTGTTATTTCGTTACTTTCCTTTTCTTCTTGTTGTATATTTTCTTCTTCAAAATCTTCTGATTTTTTGTTTTCATTATCTTCTTCTAAATTTGAATTATCTACTTGATTTTCTTGTAATTCTTCTGTATTTTCTATTATTTCTGTTTCTTCTAATTCTTCTTGTTTTGCTCCACATTCTGGACAAAATTTCATGGTTTTATCAATTTCTTTAAAGCAACTTGTACATTGTTTTTTATCTTTTAGTTTTAAACATTCCTTTCGAATTTCTTCTATTTCATTACTGATTTCATCAATTTTATTACATTCTTCTAATACATCTTCTTTTGAAATTTCTTCTTTTTTTACATGCTTTTCATATACTTTTTTGCCTATATCCTCATAAATATCTTCTATTGTTGATTTTAGTTCACTCATTTTTAATTTTAGTTTTGTTTCCTTAGCAATTTTACCTGTTTTATCTGCTGTAATTTTATATGCTTCTGTTGCTTTTTTACCTATCTTATCAAAAAAATCCATTAACAACATTCCTTTCTATATATTTATCTAATTGCATAAAATCTTTTTGTTAATTTTATGTGAACGAATATTTTGCTCTTTATACAACAGATTAAATTTACTTTATTATTTCCTCTATATTTTATATTATTCACTTTTTTTCTCTCTTGTCATTAAATTTTTTACAGCTTCTTTAGGATCAAGATTTTCATATATGACTTGATATACGGTTTCTACTATTGGCATATCTATATTATGTATTTTTCCTAACTCATAGGCAACCTCTATGTTATCAATACTTTCAATAACCATTCCAACTTCTTTTTTTGTTTCTTCTAAAGTTTTTCCTTGTCCAATTAATTTACCTGCTTTTCTATTTCTACTATGCTCACTTAGACAAGTAACAATTAAGTCTCCAAGTCCACTTAATCCATAAAATGTATCTTTTTCTCCACCTAGTGCAACTCCTAATCTTGTTAATTCTCCTAAACCTCTTGTAATAAGTGCTGCAAATGTATTATCACCTAGTCCAATTCCACTTGCTACACCTGCACAAAATGCGATGATATTTTTTAATGCTCCTCCTAATTCAACACCTTTTATATCATTTGATGTATAAATTCTCATTTCTGGAGACATAAATGTATCTTGTATTAGTTTTAATATTTCTTTATCCTTAGATGCAATTACAAGTACAGTTGGAACTGCAATAGAAACTTCTTCTGCATGACTAGGACCAGATAAAACACCTATTCTAACACCTGGCAATTCTTCTTCTAATACTTCATCTAATGTTTTTAAGGAATCTTTTTCAAATCCTTTGGAACATATAATTACTGGTTTTTGACCAACATATTCTTTATATTGCTTAAAGACATCTCTTGTAAATTTTGATGGAGTTACATGTAAAATAAAATCAGAATCTTTTATAACTTCTTCAAAATTAGTAAAACACTCTATGTTTTCTGGCAATTCTACTTTTGGTAAAAATTTGCACCTTTTTTCTTTATTAATCAATTCTTTTTCACTTTCTGAAAATGACCATAATTTTACATTATTTCCTCCTCTTGCTAGATGTGTTGATAGTGCAACACCCCAACTCCCACTTCCTATAATTGCTATATTCTTCACTTTTGTTCATTCCTTCCTTATTTTTTATTTGTTTTTCCTTGTTTCTATTTTAGATATTATTGCAATGATAATTATTACAATTAATATGATAATTAATAATAATGTTACAAAATTAATTTTAATTCTAGTAGGTTGTTTTATTTCATTATCATCATAATTATACTCAATTTGGCAAATACCATTTTCAATGTCAAAATTATTTATATGCATAATATAATCTTTCTCATCATTTTTTATTCTTAATTTCATATCCATATAAGGATAATCTTCTATTATATCAAAATTGTATAATCCCTCAGAATCTGGTTCTAATAAAATTTGTACATATTCTAATCCATCTTCGCTATAAGTATCTTCTTGTACATTGCTTTTTTCTACTTCAATACCTGGAATTTCATTTTCCATTAAAGTTTCTGGTCCTATGTATTCTATATCTAAACCTGCCTTATTAATAGCATATGTGATATAATTTAAAGGTAATAACATATAAAGTTCAAATGTTTCCTCGTTTTCGTTTTTAGTTACTTCTAATGAAATTGTATATGTACTTTCAGCTTTAACTATTGGTAATAATATACCTATTAAAAATATCATTATAATTATTACATTGATTAATTTTTTCATTTGTTTTTTTATCTCCTTTTATTTTAATTACTTTTTAAAACTAATTCTATTTTCGTTTCCATTCATAATTCTTTTGATATTTTCTCTATGATTAAATAATACTATTATAGCTAATATGATACTATATATTAAATATCCACTCCCTTGTGAAACAATATAGTTTTCTGTTATAAATAATGTTAATACTGGAAATAAAACTGCTGCTGCACATGACCCCAAAGACACCATCCTTGTTAGTGCAATTAATAATATTCCAAATACTAAACAGATTAAACCAATTTGCCAATTGCTCATAATTAAAATCCCCAAAGAAGTAGCAACACCTTTTCCTCCTTTAAATCCAAAAAAGATTGGAAATGTATGTCCTAAAACTACTGCAATTCCTGCAATTTGTACTAATAATGATTGGTTTTCTATTTGAAATGCCCAACCAATAAACATAGCAATTAAAATTGCAATAACACCTTTTAAAACATCACAAATTAATGTTAATGCTGCTGCACCTTTTCCTACTGACCTAAGCATATTTGTTGTTCCTGCATTTCCGCTTCCTTTTTCTCTTACATCAAATCCTGCTATTTTTTTACTTAAAATTACTGAAAAATTTATACTTCCTATTAAATAAGCTATAACTGCCGTTAAAATATACCATGCCATGTGTTTTTACCTCCTTCTTTTATATTTTTTGATAATGTTTTTATTTTATAAATCACTTTATACTATTCTTATATTTTTTGAAAACAAAATATTTATTTTTACTTTGACTCTAGGTAATTTGAAGTTTTATATTGTTTATTTAGAATATAAGTATATACCTATTTTTCAATTTTTTCTCTAACAATAATCCTAACAGGTGTTCCTTCTAATCCAAATTCTTTACGAAATTGATTTATTAAATATCTTTCATAAGAAAAATGGAATAATTTTTTATCATTTACGAAAATAACAAATGTAGGTGGTTTTGTCGATGCTTGTGTTCCATACAATATTTTTAATCTTTTTCCTTTATCTGTTGGTGGTTGTACAATAGCAATTGCTTCATTGATAACTTGATTTAAAACTGCTGTTGTAACTCTCATGCTATTTTGTTCATAAACATGATTAACCATATCAAATAATTTGTTTACTCTTTGCCCTGTTTTTGCAGATATAAATATAATTGGTGCATA
Source organism: uncultured Clostridium sp. (assembly GCA_964449925.1). Taxonomy (GTDB): domain Bacteria; phylum Bacillota; class Clostridia; order TANB77; family CAG-508; genus CAG-269. The sequence goes on along the minus strand of CAYVCM010000015.1, from coordinate 11,212 downwards.
AGATAAATATGATAATTTGCTATAAATATCTTTCTTGTATTTTTCTAATGTTCCTGTTTCTTTTTCATATTCATCCCATTTGTTTACAACAATTATTATACCTTTCCCTGCTTCATGTGCTTCTCCTGCAATTTTAGCATCTTGTTCTGTTACCCCTTCTAATGCATCTATTAGCAATAAACATACATCTGCTCTTTCAATAGCTAACAATGTTCTCATAATACTAAATTTCTCTATTGATTCTTTTACTTTACTCTTTTTTCTTATACCTGCTGTGTCTATGAATAGATATTTCCCTTTTTCATTTTCAAACCTAGAATCAATTGCATCTCTTGTAGTACCTGCTATATCACTTACAATGTTTCTGTTCTCTCCTAAAATTTTATTAATAAGAGAGGACTTTCCTACATTTGGCTTTCCTATTACTGCTACTTTTATGATATCTTCTTCATCTTCATCTGCTGTTTTTTCAGGAAAGCTTTCATATATTTTGTCTAATACATCTCCAATGCCTATGGCATTACTTGCAGATATTGGATATGGATCTCCTAATCCTAAGTTGTAAAATTCGTAAATTTCTTCTTTGTCTTTTTCATAATTGTCTGCTTTGTTACATACTAACACTATCGGTTTTCCAGATTTTTTTAGCATAACTGCAATTTCTTGGTCTGCAGCAGTTATTCCTTGTTTGATGTCTGTTAGAAATATAATGACATCTGCCATAGCAATTGCTAAATTTGCTTGTTCTCTCATTTGAGATAATATAATATCTTCTGAATATGGCTCTATACCTGCTGTATCAATTAATGTAAAGTTTCTACCTCTCCAATTAGTATCTGCGTATATTCTGTCTCTTGTTACTCCTGGCGTATCTTCAACAATAGATACTCTGCTTCCAACTAGGTAATTAAAAAATGTGGATTTTCCTACATTGGGCTTTCCTATGATTGCTACAATTGGTTTTGACATTTCTTCTTCTCCATTTCTTTAATTTCTGTTACAGTATATCATATTTCTTACAAAAATAACAAGGAAAACAGAAATAATTTTAAAATATATCACTTCCACACTTGATATGGTAGCAAGAGGTGTGAGGATATATTATTTTAAATTTCATAAATTCCTCGGCTCAATCCAAATTTCAAGAACCTCTAAAATTTTTTTGTGGCACCCTTTCACGTCAAGCGCGAACATTTTCCACAAAAAAATTTAAGAGTTTCTAATCATTTTCCAATCACATTCGTCATTTATTCAATTTAAAATAATATATCCTCACACCTCTTGCTACCATATCAAGTGTGAACAGTAGTTACTATTCAAGTACTTGCTTCCTAATAATGTCAACTTGCTTATTAATATTTTCCATTAAGTTTTCATCTTTTTCAATTAATTCGTCACTTAAATTGTACTTTTCCTTTACTTTTAGAATACGCATTACACTTTTATTGATTCTTTTTATCTTTAACTTGTCCTCTTTTGCTGATTGAATAATTTTATCAATTATATCTATATCATTATCGTATTTTACAATTATAATATCATTGCATGCAAAAAAAGCTTTCTTCACAGCATTATTCTTGCCATAACGCATTCTAACACCTTTCATTCGTACATCATCTGCAATGACTAGTCCATTATATCTATACTTTTTTCTAATATATTTTGTAATAAATCGCTTTGACATAGAAGCTGGCAATTTTCCAGTTACTGTTTTTATTTTTAAATGTCCAACTAAAACTCCATCGACTTTACTTTTCATTGCTTGTTCAAAAGGTTTCATGTCCTCTTGTTCTAAGGTTTCTATATCCATCTCAATTTTAGGAAGTTTAAAATGTGAATCAGTTTTAGTTGCTCCGTGACCTGGAAAATGTTTTGCAATAGATATAACACTATTTTTCTGTAATCCCTTTATATACTCTATGCCATATTTTGACACTTCTTCAATATCTTCACTATATGCTCTATCACCTATTGCATGATTATCGGGAAATCTTTTTATATCTAGAACAGGTGCAAAATTCATGTTTACACCTGATTTATTTAATATTTCACCTGTAATTTCTGCAGAATATTTTACCAAATCTTCTTCTTTGCTATGTTCTGCTAATTTGTGTGCTGATGGAAGATTTTTAAACTCATTTGGTATTCGATTGACTCTACCACCTTCTTGGTCAATAGAAATAAAAATTGGGATTTTATTTTTTTGATTTATTTCTTTAATTTTATTGATTAATTTTATCATTTCTTCATAATTTTTGTAATTTTTTCTATATAGTAAAACACCACCTACCTTATATTTGGTAATAATTTCATCTAGCTTTTTGATGGCTGTATCTGTGTTTAATCCAATAATTATCATTTGTCCAATTTTTTCTTCTAAACTTAATTCATATATATTATATTTCATAGGCATCTTCCCTTTTTTGTTTTTTTCATTATATACTGAAACACTAATTTTATCAATATGTTATATCTATTATTTAAAAATTCACAAATCTAGAGTAACTATTCACAGTTAATATGGTAGCAATTGTGAGGGTATATTATTTTAAATTGAATAAATGACGAATGTGATTGGAAAATGATTAGAAACTCTTAAATTTTTTTGTGGAAAATGTTCGCGCTTGACGTGAAAGGGTGCCACAAAAAAATTTTAGAGGTTCTTGAAATTTGTATTGAGCCGAGGAATTTATGAAATTTAAAATAATATACCCTCACAATTGCTACCATATTAACTGTGAATAGTTACTCTAGATTTATTAATAAAAATATGTTATTATATAGACATTCAATACGAAAGGAATGAAACAAATATGGCATTTGACGGAATTGTAATAAAAGCAATCACATCTGAATTACAACAAGTAATCGGAGCTAGAATAGATAAAATATATGAGCCAAACAAAAACGACATTGTTTTAGGCTTTTACTTAAATGGAAACAATTATGCATTAAATATTTGCACAAACGCACAAAATTATCGTTTTCATTTGACAACACACCCAAAACCAAACCCAAAAAATGCACTCAACTTTTGTATGCTACTAAGAAAGCATTTAATTGGTTTACGCATTAAAAACATTATCTCTGTAAATTTGGAGAGAGTTGTTACAATTGAATTCGAAGGATTTGATGATATAGATGATATCATCACTAAAAAATTAATTATAGAATTAATGGGTAGACATTGTAATATCATTTTAGTAGATGAAAATAATATAATTATTGATAGTTTAAGGCATATTTCATCTAATAGTGAATTAACAAGAGACATTGTCCCTCATGTAAAATATTCATATCCATCTACAAACAAATTTAATTTTTTAGAAATTGCTGATTTTCAAGACTTTAAATTAAAATTAGATATAGAACAGGATATGCATATATCTGATTTACCAACACAGATTTCTAATAGATTTAATGGAATTAGTAAAAACTTTATAAAAAGTATTATAAATAAATTAAATTTGGATAATTCTTCTAAAATAGAAGATAATTCATTAGAAATGATTTATATACATATTAAAGATATTATTGATTCAACAGATTGCTTGCAGTTAGAGTTTAGTATAATCAAAGATGAAAAAGGCAATATAAAAGATTATGTTTTATATAAAAGCGATTCTTTATCAGAAAATTTTTCACTAAACTTTTTTATTGATGATTATTATTTTGAAAAAGAGACATCAGAAGAATTTAAAATATATCGAAATAGTCTTTCTAAACTTATATTATCTACACTTAAAAAATATAATAATAGATTAATAAATATTAATGACAAATTAAAAGAATGTGACAATATGGATATTTATAAGTTATATGGTGAACTTATAACAGCTAATTTATATAGAATAAAAAATGAAAATACAGATAGTTTATCTTTAGAAAATTATTATGATAATAATAAAATTGTTACTATTCCATTAGATAAACGCTATTCTCCAACCTATAATGCTAAATTATTTTTCAAAAAATACAATAAATTAAAAAATGCACTTTCAATTGTAGGAAAACAAAAAGAAGAAACAATTGCAGATTTAGACTATATAGAAAGTGTAGTCTATGAATTAGAAGCTTGTTCTACCATAGAAGATGTTACTAATATATTTGAAGAAATTTCAGAAAGTCCTATTTTTAAAGAATTAACAGAAAAATATAACAAAAAGAAAAATCCAAAAGTAAAAAAATCTAAGCTAACAAAAAATAAATATGTACATTTTAATCCTATAAAATATAGAATTGAGGAATATATCTTTTTGGTAGGTAGAAATAATATGGAAAATGATTATCTTACTTTAAAATATGCTAAAAAGACAGATTTATGGTTTCATACAAAAGATATTCATGGAAGTCATTGTATTTTGCTTTTAAATGGCTTACCTGTCCCTTCAGATGATATTTTATTGAAATGTGCAGAAATTACGGCTTATCATAGTAAAGCAAGAAATTCTTCAAATGTACCTGTGGATGTGTGTGAAGTAAAGTTTGTGAAAAAGCCAAATGGTGCAAAACCTGGTATGGTAATTTATAAAAATAATCGTACATTATATGTTGAACCTAAAGTGTAAAAAAAAGAAAAGAAATTAAATTTTATTGCTAAAATTTAATTTCTTTTATATTTTACATATGGATACATAATAATATATACATTCCTTACATTTATCACTAGAAATAATTTATCAATAAATTATTTCTGAGATTCATTCTACCAGAAAATTAATAATGTAAATGCTGTTGCTACCACTATTTGTGCTGTTGTCCACTCTCCTGAAAGAATTTCAATCTCCTCTCCTTCAGGTTTTTCATCTAATACACTAATTGAATAATAATCTACATCTTGCAATTTAAATAAAATCTCAAAATTTTGTGTTTCTCCTACTTCTAATTCATCAACACTAATGATTTTCTTGCCTAAATAAACATCTCTTTCTGAATAAAAATCAAATTCTAAATATTTGTTACTAATATCATTTGTTTCTGAATTTGTTATTAATCCCCTTATTCTACCATTAACATATGTTGCTTCTGCTTGATATATATTGACTTCTGATATATTATCCTTTCTTTCTATTGGTTGATATGATGAGTTTAATCCAACATTAATTAAGAAATCTGAAAATATAAAAAACAATACTATCCATAAGGCATACATTAATAATGTTTTTACTCTGCTCATTTTTCAACTCATTCCTTTCTCAAGGTTACTTTTCGTAAAAAATATTATTAACTATAATCTTTTTACAATCCCCTTTTTTCCTTATTTTTGAAATCTATACATATTATACCAAAAGTCTACATAATTTTCAAGCTATTTCAATTTCTTTACCAAGATATACAGAATAAATATAAACTTTATCTACTTTTTTTTGTAGACTTTCTTCTAATGCCTGTTTATATAATTCTAATTGTGTTATATATTTGTTTATTAATTCTGTTTCTTTTCCCTGTTCTACATAGTCTGTTTTATAATCTACTAAAACGATTTCATCTTTTTGAGTAATATAATATAAATCTATAATTCCTTGTACTAGAATTTTTTCTTCTAAGTCTTTATTATATATTTCTTTTGCTGGTATATTAATAAAAAATGGTTTTTCTTTATATACTTTTTTTGCAGTTTTTAATGATTCCCATATAGCTGATTTTGTAAACTCAAATACTTTATATGGATTTATGCTTTTTGCTTCATTTTCTGTTATTATTTCTTTTTTTACCAAATCTTCTATTAATATTTTTATATCTTCAATTGTATAAGTTTTCTTTTCGTCTAATCTCTGCATACACATATGGACTAATGTTCCTCTTTGTGCAGGTGTTATTTCTTCATTTTTATCCTCTCTTAAAAATTCTGGTTTTGCAAAAGTTAATGAATTTTCTGTCTGTTCTTCTGTTTTTGCTAATAATTTAATTTCAGATTCTGTTTTTATTTTACTTTCTTTTTTTAAGTCAATATTATTATTTTCATTTTGCATTTGCTTTATTTTTGTAACAGATGTCATTGTTGGAATTGTTGTTGCTAATTGATATGTATAATTATATTTTAAAATAGAATCTAATTTTTCAACAGTCGCTTTTTCGATTTTTTTACTCTCTATTTGCTCTTTAATATTTATAATTTCCTCTTCTGGCTTTGCAAATGATTTTAATAATTCTTGTTTACTCCATACATTTAATTTATATGTATCTTTGTTGTTTTCTTTTTCATATAAGTAAACTAATAAAATCCAATCCAAATATTTTTTATATTTTTTTACTAGTATGTAATTTATTTTGTCATTTGTTTTATGATAACGCCCTACTTGTTTTTGCATATTTTCTATTTCTTTTTCATAATCTTTTTTTAATCCTGTTATATATAATTTTTCTTTTGCTCTTGTTAATGCTACATATAATATTCTCATTTCTTCTGATAGAGTTTCTGTTAAAATCTTATTTCGAATTGCTTCTTTTGTTAAAGTATCATATTGTACTTGTCTTTCATAATCAATGTATTTAACACCAATACCTAATTCTTGATGTAATAATATATTTTGATTTAAGTCCATTAGATTAAATTGTTTACCAGTTGCAGATAAAAATACAATAGGGAACTCTAATCCTTTACTTTTATGAATACTCATAATTCTTATGACATCATCATTTTCTCCTATTAATTTTGCAGCTCCTAAGTCATTACTTCCTATATGCAATTTTTCTATAAATTGTATAAAATTATACAAACCTTTAAAACTCGCTGTTTCATATTGTTTTGCTCTTTCAAATAACATTTTTAAGTTAGCTTGTCTTAAATCTCCATTTGGCATAAGACCTACATATGTATAATAATGTGTGTCTGAATATAATTTCCATATAAATTCATCTAATGCTAAGTATTCTTTTTCTTTTCTCCATTTTTCTAGGTTATTCAAAAATGTATCTATTTTTAGCTTTAATTTATCATCCACATTTATTTTTGCTTTTTGCATTGCTATATAAAAATTATCATATTTATCAGCTAGTCTAATTCCCACTAATTCATCATCTGTAAAGTTTCCAATATGTGATCTTAATACTGTAACTAATGGAATGTCTTGTATAGGATTATCTATAATTTTTAATAAACTCATAATAGTTTGAATCTCTATTGAATCTAAGTATTCTTGAGAACTTTCAGAAAATACTGGCATACCTAAATTCATAATTTCTTCTTCAAAAATTGGTGCATTTGTTTTTGTTGACCTTAATAAAACTACAATATCTTTATATTTAATATCTCTATATCCACCTGTTTTTTTATCAAATACTTGAAAATGACTTTCTATTAGTGATTTTATTTTGTTTGCTACAAATCTAGCTTCAACTTGTATATCTTCTACTCTTTCTTCTATCGTTTCGCCAACATCCTCATCCCCTTCAGTTTCTTGAGTACCCATTGTTGTTCCATTAGTCGGATTTTCTTCTTTTTCTTTTAAGTCAATTATATTAATCTCTGTTTCTAACTTTTGCGTTGAATTTTCATAATTGGCACCTAAATTCAAATATTCTTCTTCTGTGTAATCTATTTCTCCTAAATTTTCACTCATAATATCTTGAAATATTAAATTGGTAAAATCTAATACATTTTCTCTGCTTCTAAAATTTTTAAATAATTGTATTTTTAAATTATCATTATCTTCTTTTTGCTTTTTTAATTTATATGACTTATATTTTGATAAAAATAGTTCTGGTACAGCTTGTCTAAATTTATAAATACTTTGTTTAACATCTCCAACCATAAAAATATTATTGCCATTTGATATTGCTGTTAAAATATATTCTTGTACCATATTACTATCTTGGTATTCATCTATTGCAATCTCTAAAAATTTTTCTCGATATGCTTTTGCTACTTCTGTTGGCTCTACTTTTCCATCAGTTTGCCTAATTAATATTTCTAATGCTAAGTGCTCTATATCATGAAAATCTACTATGTTTTTGTTTCTTTTTCTTTTTGTAAATTCTTCCTCAAATATGAATATAAGATTTTTTAGCTTTACTAAAACAGGATACATATCTGATATGTCCTGGTTTGCATCTTTAGAGTCATATATAAAAATTTTATTTAATTTTTTTGATAATTTTTTCTTAATATCATCTCTTACTAATTTTGCTTGGTCTTTTATTTCTGAATCAATTTTCTGCCTTGGCCAAGTTGCAAATGTTAAGTTATTATAGATAGTATATGCTTTGTTCCAATTATCTAAATTGGCTTTTAACATTTCTAATTTATCTATGTCATCTGAAATTGTTTGTGAGTATTTTTCTAATTCTGGATTTTCTACTAAATTTTGCTCTTGTTCTTTTAAAGTATTTATATCATCAACTAATTCTTCTTCTACTTCTTTTAGTAAAATTTCTCCCCATGGATGTTTACTGAAATCTTGCTCTAAATCTTGAATGTTAAACATTTCTATCTTTTCGTCTAACCATTTATTTGGGAATGGATTACTCTGAATAAATGTATAAATTTTTAAAATTAGCTCTTTTAATGGTGTATCATCTCTATAACTTGTATATGTATTGATTAATTGAGCAAAATCTTCATCTTGATTTTCATATTTCTCTTCAAATATGTCTTCTAGTACTTCTTGTTTTAGTAATTCCATTTCTGTTGTATCGGCAATTCTAAAATTAGGTGATATATTTTCTAATTCATAAAAGTGATTTCTTACTACATCTAAACAAAATGAATCAATTGTACAAATACTAGCTTTATTTAATAAAGTAATTTGTCTTTGCAAATTTTCATTTTCTGGATTTTCTTCTAATTTTTTATATATTGCTTCTAATACTCTTTCTCTCATTTCTGCTGCTGCTGCATTTGTAAATGTTACAACTAATAGTCTGTCAATATCTATTTGTTCATTAATAATTTTGTTAATTATTCTTTCGACTAATACTGCTGTTTTTCCACTTCCTGCTGCTGCTGCAACTAATATATTAGAACCTTTTTCATGAATAGCTTGTAATTGTTCTTCTGTCCATTTAACATCTGACATATCTTTTCTCCTATTTTCGTTTTTTAAAATTATATCATTGGTTTTTTAGGATGACAAGATTAAAATAAGCACATATAAAAGAAATATTTATATGTACTTACTATTCAGAGTTAATATGGTAGCAAGGTGAGGAGATATATTATTTTAACTTTCATAAATAGTAACTATATGTACCTATTTAATTTTACTAATAAATCCTGTAAAGCTAATCTCCTGTGGCTAATTTTATTTTTTTCTTCTTTAGACAATTCTGCATATGTTCTGCCATCTTCCAATTCAAAAATTTCATCAAAACCAAAACCATTGTCACCTCTTGGTGTTTTGGCAATCTTACCTTGTATTTCTCCTTTTCCAACTACATAATTGCCATTTTCATAATAAGTAATGCAACATTTTACACTTGCTTTTCGGTCTGTGCCTTTTAGGTCTTTCATTTTTTCTAGTATGTATTGATTTCTTTCTTTTGCTGTTGCATTTTCTCCTAAAAATCTAGCTGTATGAACTCCTGGCCAACCATTATATATATTAATGCATAATCCACTATCATCTGCTATACAAGGCATTTTTAAAATTTCTGAAATTTCTTTTGCTTTTTTTAAAGAATTTCCTTCAAATGTGTCTTGATCTTCTTCTACTTCTATTTTGCAATTTACATCTTTTAAAGATAATAATTGATATTCTTTTAATATATCTCTTATCTCTTTTAGTTTTCCTTCATTATTAGTTGCTACTACAATTTTTTTCATTTATCTTTCTTCTTCCTTTGATTTATTATTTTTCTTATCATAATATTTTAATACTTCGTCAATATCTTTTCTTTTATTTAAACTTTTACATATTTCTGCTAATGATTCTTTGCTTCCATTATAGTTTTTATCAATATATTCTAACAATTCTTTATACCTTGCTTTTTCTGGTCTATCTTTTTCTGATATCAGACATAAATTTCTTTGCATTCTCACTTCTTCTAGGTATTGTCCTAATCTTTTTAACTTTTCATATGCTTCTATATTGTTTTCTTGCATTGCTCTAAGTGATAACATTTGAATAGATATTGCTACTTCTCTGTATTTTGATTGTGGACTTTGTTTTTTTTCTTCTTTTTTATTCTCTTTTTGATTTTTTTCTTGTAAATATGTTTCTGCCATTTTTTTCTCCCCTTTTGATGTAAATAATATCAGGTTTTATCTGTATTTTCAAGACTTTATTCATAAAATACTTAAAAACTCTGCCAGTTAACACCAGCAGAGTAATAAATATTAATTTTATTTTAGATTTGTTTTAAAAAATTCTTCTATTTTATCAAATGGTATTACTTCCATATTATCATATAAGTCGCAATGTACTGCATTTGGAATAATCATAAGTTCCTTGTTATCATTATACTTTCCATTTTCTGTCATATTTTTATATGCATCTTTACTAAAGTAGCAAGAGTGAGCTTTTTCTCCATGTATCATTAATACTGCACTTCTTATTTCTGGTGTATATGTTAACATTTTTGTATTCATAAGTGAACCTAATGAAGATATACTAAATCCATTATTTGAACCTAATGACCTTTTATGATAGCCACGCTTTTTATAAAATTCAATATAGTCTATTAAAAATTGTGGTGCTCCATCTGGTGCTTCATCAGGATTTCCTCCTGCTAATGCATATTTTTTGTTTTTGTAATCTTCTGTTCTTTGTTTATTATAGTCTGTACGGGCATTATAGCGGGCATCCTCATCATTTGCATCATAGTAACCATATGCTGATACTCTACTCATATCATACATTGTAGATGTTACTGTTGCTTTAATTCTTGTATCTAATGAAGCTGTTTGAAGAGCATATCCTCCCCAACCACATATACCTATAACTCCTATTTTTTCGCTGTCTACATTTTCTAGGGTAGATAAATAATCAACTGCTGATTGATAATCTTCAACACAGTGGTCAATAGAATTCATATAACGAGGTAATCCTCCTGATTCTCCATAATATGAAGGATCAAATGCAATAGTTAAAAATCCTCTTGCTGCCATTTCTTGTGCATATCTTCCAGATACTTGTTCCTTTACTGCACTGTATGGACCACATACAGCAATAGCTGGAAGTTTTCCTTCATAATTTTTAGGCTCATATTGGTCTGCTGCTAAAGTAATTCCAAAATGATTTACAAATGTAACTTTTTTATGATTTACATTATC
>CAYVCM010000014.1:0-26520 GCA_964449925.1 uncultured Clostridium sp. | reverse complement strand
AGCCAAAATTGTAATTATTTTTCAATTTACCCCATGTAATCTCTAAGCTTCTTACTCCTACTAGGATGTCTCAACTTTCTCAAAGCCTTTGCCTCAATCTGTCTAATTCTCTCCCTTGTAACCTGAAACTCTCTTCCAACTTCCTCCAAAGTTCTAGACTTACCATCCTCTAGACCAAATCTTAACTTCAACACCTTTGCCTCTCTAGGAGTTAACGTATTCATAACTTCTTCTAATTGTTCTCTAAGCATTGTATATGCTGCTGAATCCTGAGGAGCTGGAGAATCATCATCTTGTATAAAATCACCCAAATGGCTATCATCCTCTTCACCTATTGGTGTTTCCAATGACACTGGATCTTGTGCAATTTTTTGAATTTCAATAACCTTTTCAACTGGTATTTCCATTTCAGTTGCAATTTCTTCTGGGGTTGGCTCTCTACCTAATTGTTGTAATAGATGTCTAGAAGTTCTAATCAATTTATTAATTGTTTCAACCATGTGTACAGGAATTCTAATTGTTCTTGCTTGATCTGCAATTGCTCTAGTAATTGCTTGTCTAATCCACCAAGTTGCATAGGTACTAAACTTAAATCCCTTTGTATAGTCAAATTTTTCAACAGCTTTAATTAGTCCCATGTTACCTTCTTGAATTAAATCTAAAAATAGCATTCCTCTTCCCACATATTTTTTTGCAATACTAACTACTAATCTTAGGTTAGATTCTGCTAATTTTTGTTTTGCATCTTCGTCCCCTTCTAATACTTTTTTTGCTAAATCTAGTTCTTCATCAAAAGTAAGTAATGGAATTCTTCCAATTTCTCTTAAATACATTCTTACAGGATCATCTACATTTATACCTTCATAACTTGTATCTGTAATTTCATCTAATTTTAACTCTTCTACCTCTTTTAAATCTTCAATATCAGGTTCTTCATCCATATCGTCTTGTAATAAATCAACACCTAATTCTTCAAAAGCATCAAATACTTTATCAATTTGGTCTGGATTTACATCATCTAATTCAGATGCTAAATCACCATATGTTATTTTTCCATTTTCTTTTGCTTTTTTTAATATATTATTTACTTTTTGTTCTTTTAATTTTTTTGTTTCTTCTGTTTCTTCTTGATTTTCTTTTTTAGATTTTTCTTCCTCTTTAAATTTTTTGTGTGCTTTTTCTCTCACTTTTTCAATTTTTTCTTTAATTTCTTCTTGTTTCTCTTCATCTTTTTTTGTTTTTCCTTTTTCAATTTTCTCTTGCTTTAATTCTTTTTGCTCTAATTCCTCTTGCTTCTTTTCTTCTTTTTTTGCCATTTTTATTCACCCCTATCTAATTTTGGCTAGTTTGATAATAATATCATTTAGTTCTTTTTCCAACTGCGTTTTTGTATTTTCTTCTGTCGGATTTTCTAATAATTCTAGAATTTCAAATTTTCTTTCATTTAATTTTTCTTTTTCAAAACTTTGTATAATATCATCAATCGCCTTTTCCACATCATCTATTCCATAATCTTCTGCCATTATCATTGTTATATGATTTTGTTCCTCTTCTGACAAGTCATCAATTATACTATTGATATTACTATTTCCAATTTCGAATTCTTCATACAATTTTTTAGCAATCTTCTTATCTATTTCATATTTAAAATCTTCAACACTAATATTTTGCTTTATAATTTCAAAAATATTTTTATCTCCTAAAAGCAAAATTGACAAAATTGTATTTTCCCTTCTTTTTGTCTTTTCTGGGACATTTTTTATATCATTATTTTCCTTATGTATAATAACTGGTTTTTTCTTGTTTAATACTTTTTCATCTTTACGATCTTTATAAGTTAATTTGTTTACTTCTGCATAAATAGCTTCTTTAGATACATCATATTCTTTTGCTATTTTTTCTATGTATATTTCTCGTTCCATACTATTATCTATTTTTGAAAGTATTTTTGCTACTTCATTTAAGAACTTTATTTTGTCATTTGTGTTTTCTAAATTTAAAGATTGTCTTAAAATTTTAACTTTAAATTCAATAACAGAAATAGCTTTATCAATTAAATTTTGAAATCTTGCATTTCCATATTTAATAACATATTCATCAGGGTCTTTTGCTCCTTCCATTTGTAAAACTCGAATGTCACAGCCCATATTTTGTAATATTTCCATTGCTCTTATTTTAGCAGTTTGTCCGGCTTCGTCCGAATCATAACTTAAAATGATTTGTTCTGTATGATTTCTTAATAAATATCCTTGTTGCTGTGTTAATGCCGTTCCTAAAGATGCTACTGCATTATGAATATCTCTTTGATGAAGAGATATAACATCCATATATCCTTCTACGATAAGTAGTCGTTGCTTTATATCATATTTTTTAGCTACATTTAATCCATATAGGTGTCGACCTTTACTATATACAACATTTTCAGGAGAGTTAATATATTTGGGTTTAGAATCATCTAATACTCTCCCACCAAATGCTATAACTCTTCCTCTTATATCACATATTGGGAACATTAATCTGTTTCTATATCTATCAATATATTGTCCTCTTTCATTTTTATTAACTAGTCCTGATTCTAAAATTTCTTTTTCTTCGAAGCCTTGTTTTATAAGTTCTTTATATAGTTCGTCAAACTTTCCTGAAAAACCAATCTGAAAAGCTTTTAATGTTTCATTAGATAATTTTCTTTTTTTTATATATTCTTGAGCTATTTTAGACTCTGGTTTGTATAAGTTTTCATGATAAAATTGTGCTGTAAATTCATTTACCTGATATACTTTTGTTTTTAAAGTTTCTTTTGCAGAGTCTAAATTATTTTCTAATGTTGGTAGTTGTATATTCGCTCTTTCTGCTAAAAGTTGTACTGCTTCTACAAAGTTAATTCCTTCGATTTTGGTTAAAAATGTGAATACATTTCCACCTACACCACAACCAAAGCAATGAAATATTTGTTTTTCTGGAGATACTGAGAAAGATGGAGATTTTTCATTGTGAAATGGACATAATCCAAAATAGTTTCGACCACTTCTTTTTAGTCTTACATATTGTGAAATCACATCTACAATATCATTAGATTGCCTAACATCATCAATGATTTCATCACTGTATCTTGCCACTATTTTACCTCCTTCCAAAATATTTCATACAACTATACATAATTATATTATTCGACGCATTTTACATAAATCCTTCTATTTGTCCAAAAAATGTCTTATAAAAGATAAAAATATCTAATAAAAAATTGAAATTTATTTTTTATTAGATATTTTTATCTTTTATATACTTTTATATATTTCATTGTCCATTTAATAGCATCATTTTACTATCCATCTTATTTACAATTTTCGCATAATTAACTAATTCTTTTGATGTTTTTTTGTTGACTTCTTTATCTGTTTTATATTTCATTTTATGCTCTAAACTAGCCCAAAAGTCCATTGCTAATGTTCTTATTTGTATTTCTACTTTTACATATATTGTTTGTGTTGACAATGACACTGGAACTTTTACAATCATATGATAACTTGAATACCCACTTTCTTTAGGATGATTAACATAGTCTTTTTCTCCATGAATGTGTATTCCTGGTATTTTTGAAACTAAGTTTCTTATTTTAAATATATCATCTTTTAGTTGACATATAATTCTAACACCTGCAATGTCATTAATATTTTCTATCATTTCTTGATAAGTAAGTTCATATCCTTTTTTCTTCATTTTATTTATTATACTATCTGGTTGTTTTATTCTAGTATTAACATGATCAATCAAATCATAATTATAAAATACTTTAAATTCTTTTTGCAATATTTTCATTTTTGTTTCTAATTCTGTGATTGCCATTTCATAAATTGTCATAATTTTTTCAAATGTATTTGTCTTTTTTTCAATCTTCTCGTCATAACTTAAAAAGTTTTTCATTTCTATAATCCCCACTTCTTTTGTTTTGTTTTTTTTCATATTACATCACAACTCCTTACAGGATTATTTATATTTGTTATTATATTATCCAATAATTGTTTCTAAAAAATATTTGTATTGTGTTTTTTTGATGAACTTGAAAAAAATTATGGTTGTAGAGATTATCTTTTATATTTCACCATATCCTTCAGCTTCTGGTTCTTTATCATTAGCTGGTTTATCAACTTGAGCTGTAGTTGGTTCTTGTTTTTGAAGATTTTGCTTTTCTATTCTTTTTTCTAATGAACTGTTTAGAGTTTCTAATGCTTTTTTTCTATCTTGCTCATTCATTTTTCCTAATGTTTTTATTAGTCCAGAACTCACACATTCTTGAATGATATCTATATCACCTAGACCAATCCCATTAGTATTACTTGAAGACTTTCTCTTGTCAGATTCATATATAGCTTCTCTTTCCTTTCCGCTTGCAATTCTTTGAATTTTTTTGAGTTCTGTTTCACTAACATTTGGAGTATATTTTTGTATATATTTCATCAAAGCTTGAGTTTGTTCTTCATCTATTTCACCTATATATTTCATAAATGTACTAACAGGCTGTTCTTCTTCTTTTGCTTTTCTGCAAACTCCTTTTACTAGTCTATCCATAAATCTTTCTTTTACATCTTTTAAATCAAATGTGTTTTTTTCATTCTCTTCTAGCAAACTCTCATATTCTTGCTCTATTCTTTCTGGCATTTTTGCCTTTATCATTTCTTGAATAGGTAATAGTTGCTCCATTTGGTATAAATTCATTCCTCCATTTGTTTCTTTATACATAAAAGCAAGGTTTTTAGCTATATTTTTATATAGTTCTTCATTAATTTTGTCACTTTTCTCAGAAATACCTATAATTTTTTTTACTTTTCTTACAAACTCACTTTGTTGTTCTAAATTTTTCATTGAATCATATGTTAATTCCAATTCATCACAAATAGCTTTTTCCTTTTTTTCATTATCTGATAATGTCTTTATAATTGCTAATCTATCATCTTCTGATATTGGTGCATTTTCTAAAATTCTTTCTGCTACTTGATCTGATGCTTGCTTTGCTAAATCTACTGCTACTTTATCAGATATTTTCTCTGAATCCGCTGCTTTTACAGCTGATTCAATTAGTATATCTGAAGAAATTTCGTCTACTTGCTTTATTTGTGCTATTAATTTACTTCGTCTTTCTGGAGGAGCCTCATTTAATATTTCTACAATTCTTCTAATTATTTCTTCATCAGTTGTTTCTACCTGTTCGTCTTGAATTGGGTCAATTAACTTTTTTTGAATTTCCTCTGCTGGTGTCATTTTACTTTTCTTTTTTAATAAACTATCTACTATATCTCGAATACCCATTTATATCTCTCCTATTTTACTTCATTTCCATAATAACTATCTAATAAGATTTGTTTTATTTCTGATACTAGTGGAACTCTAGGATTAGCTGTTGTACATTGATCTTCAAATGCTCTATCTGCTAACATATCCACCTTTGCTAAAAATTCTTGTTCATCAATCCCAGCATCTTTAAATGATTTTGGAATATTCATATGTTCATTCATTTCTTTTATTTTTTCAATTAAACTACTAATTCCCTCTTCAACAGTTTTTGCTTCTAATCCTACTTTTTTTGCCATTTCGTAATATTTTTGGTCAGCTATAAAATATTCATACTTAGGGAATGAAACGAATTTTGTTGGTTTTGTACTATTGTATCTTACCACATATGGTAATAATATGGCATTAATCCTTCCATGTGGTAGATGAAATTCTGCACCTATTTTATGAGCCATTGAGTGATTAACTCCTAAAAATGCATTTGTAAAAGCCATGCCTGCGATTGTACTTGCATTATGCATTTTCTCACGAGCCAATTTGTTTGTTCCATCATCATATGCTTGCTCTAAATACTTAAATACTAATTCTACTGCTTTCTCAGCTAATCCATCAGTATAGTCAGATGCCATGTTAGAAACATATGCTTCTAAAGCATGTGTTAATACATCCATACCTGTATCTGCTGTAACAGATTGTGGTAAACTCATAACTAAATCTGGATCTACAATTGCTACATCTGGTGTTAATTCATAATCTGCCAATGGATATTTTTTATTTTTTTCCTTATCTGTAATTACTGCAAATGATGTTACTTCTGAACCTGTTCCAGATGTTGTTGGTATTGCTACCATTTGACATTTTTCTCCTAATTTAGGAAATTTATAAGTACGTTTTCTAATATCCATAAATTTTAATTTTAAACCTTCTGGATCTGCATCTGAATGCTCATAAAATAACCACATTCCTTTTGCTGCATCTATTGGACTTCCTCCTCCTAATGCAATAATAACATCTGGCTTAAAGCTTTTCATTGCTTCTACACCTTTCATAATTGTATCAAATGATGGGTCTGATTCTACATCACTAAAAATTTCTGAATGTACATATTTTTGTCTATTTCTTAAATGATATAAAATTTTATCTACATATCCTAATTTTACCATTCCTTGATCTGTTACGATAAATGCTCTTTCAATATTTGGCATTTTTTCTAAGTAAGCAATTGAACCTGCTTCAAAATATATTTTTTCTGGAATTTTAAACCATTGCATATTAACCCTCCTATTTGCAACTCTTTTTATATTAATTAAGTTTACAGATGACACATTTGCTGTTGTTGAATTTCCTCCAAATGAACCACAACCTAATGTTAGTGATGGCATATTTGTATTGTATATATCACCAATTGCTCCATGTGTTGATGGAGAATTTACAATAATTCTTCCAGCTTTCATTGTTTCTGAAAATCTTAAAATTGTATCTTTATCTTCAGAATGAATAACAGCAGAATGTCCTAATCCACCAAATTCCAACAATTTCTCTGCTAATGGTATTCCTTCATCTTCATTTTTTACAATATAATAAGTCAATACTGGACTTAATTTTTCCTTAGAGAATGGATAATCCTTTCCCACACCAGTTTCATAAACTACTAATACTTTCGTATCCTCTGGAATCTCAAATCCTGCCTCTTTAGCAATAGTATATGGATATTGTCCTGGTACATGAGATTTTAATTTATAATCTCCATTTTCTAATTTATCAAACATACTATTTGCTAGTTTTTCTTTTTCTTCTTCATTTACAAAATAGCAACCTGCTTGTTTCATTAAATCTTCAAATTTATCATGAATTTCTTCATCAACAATTACTGCCTGCTCTGATGCACAAATCATACCATTATCAAAAGCCTTTGACATAACTAAATCATTTACTGATGTTTCTAATTTTGCTGTTTTATCAATATAGCATGGTACATTTCCTGGTCCTACACCTAATGCTGGTTTTCCACAAGAATATGCAGATTTTACCATTCCTGTACCACCTGTTGCTAAAATTAAATCAACATCTGGATGATTCATTAATAACCTAGTTGCTGTAACACTTGGTTTTTCTATCCATAAAATACAATTTTCTGGAGCACCTGCTTTTATAGCCGCATCCCTTAAAATTGTTGCTGCTTCTACACTACATTTTTGTGCAGAAGGATGAAATCCAAATATTATAACATTTCTTGTTTTTGCTGATATAATAGATTTAAACATGGTTGTTGATGTTGGATTAGTAACAGGTGTTACTCCTGCAATAATACCAACTGGTTCAGCAATCTCTACATAATCTTCTTCTTCATTTTTATCTATAACTCCTACTGTTTTTTCATATTTGATACTGTGATATATATATTCTGTTGCAAACATATTCTTTGTAATTTTATCTTCATAAATTCCTCTTCCTGTTTCTTCTACTGCCATTTTTGCCAATCTCATATGATTTTCAAGACCTGCCATTGCCATCGCTTTTGTAATATTATTTACTGTTTCTTGGTCTAATTTTAAATATTCTTGAGATGCTATTTTAGCCTTTCTTACTAAATCATCAATCATTTGCTTGATTTCTTGTTCTTCATTTATACTATCACTCATAAATAACCTCCATCTGAGCATAATTTGCTCTATTTTTTAACATTATTTAAGTCTTTTATACAAATACATTATATATAATAAAAATTAAAAGTCAATAATTAAATATTAGATATTTTCAGATTTATAGACAAAATATAACAATTAAATATTTAATATTCGGAAGGGTGATGATTTGGGGACGGAGCAAAAAATCATCACCCTTTCCACAAAAAAAATACAAGCTTATATGCCTGTATTTTTATTCTTGATATAAATAATCTTGTGGATCAACATGTTCTCCATTAACTCTAATCTCTAAATGCAAATGTGGTCCTGTAGAATTTCCAGTTGAGCCAACAGCTGCAATTACATCTCCTGCTGAAACAGTATCTCCTACTTCTACATACATCTTACTTGTATGTGCATACCAAGTTTCTACTCCATTTCCATGGTCTATTTTCACAAGATTCCCATAAGAGCCATTATAACTAGCAAATATTACTGTACCATCTGCTACTGCCTTTATATCAGTACCTTGCACAGCTGAAATATCTAACCCTGTATGTGTTGACTTTCTTATACTACTACTTGCACCATATCTAGATGTAATATTTCCTTCAATTGGTGTAACTGCTAATACAATACCATTAATACTTGGTAAAGAATTTAACAATTCTTCTTCTTCTTGTTGCTCAATTTCTTCTATTACATTTTCTACTGTTTCTTGTACATTTTCCTTTGCTACTTCCAAGTCTGATGTATTGACATCTTCTTCACTTTGTGAGTATTTTTCTACAATACTCAAACTAATATCTTCACTATCATTTTCTTCTTTAATTTCATTTACTAATTCTTCTGCTTCCTCACTTGTATCTACTTTTTCTACAACAGTATCCCCGATTGCGATTTCATAATATTTATAAATAACTGTTGTTTCTTCTTTTAATTCTTCTATTAAATCTTCCTCCTGTGTATCCTCTGTTCTAGCAATTAATTTTAACTCATATTCTGGTTCTTCATCTAAATAGATATCTTCTATGATTTTATCAGAACTTTCTAAAATACTTTCTTTTACTGCTTCTTCTAAATCATCTATATTTTCTGTATATCCTATAAATTCACCAGAAATACTTACTTTGTATATTGGTTTATATTTTATAAGTATAATCGCGATTATAAAACCAAAAGCTATTATTGTAATGTTAAAAATTTTTAGAAACTCTTTTGTATAAAATTTTAGTTTCTTTTTTAAAATAGACTTCACTCTCCTTTATGTTTTTTTACGCGACTAGCCTTTATTATACTATATATTTTGCCCTTTTTCAAATCTTGTATACATAATCTAGAATAAAAAATCAAAGTTAATTATATTTTTATTCCTATTTTTTTAATTTATACATATTTTTCTTCGTTAATCTTTATTTTTCTTTAAAATCCTTCGATTTTTAATAACTATTCTTGAACAATTATTGTTACTATTCACAGTTAAGCAATTATTTCTTTCTTAAATCTTTTGAAAAATTCCTTGACTTTTTTTATTTATTAGTATATAGTATTTTCATAGACTATACAGTAAACTTATACTTTGTATTTGTTTTTATTTTAAAATTAGGAAGGTGATATATATGGCATTAGACTATACAGTTATTGGTCAAAGAATCAAACAAGCAAGACTTGCTAAAAACTATACACAAGAAGCACTATCAGAAAAAATAGATGTATCTGTTGCTTTCTTAAGTAGAGTAGAAAGAGGAAATTCACATATAAATTTAAAAAGATTAACTCAAATATGCAATTTATTAGATGTTTCAGAAGGTTATATTCTAAATGGAGCTTCTAGTGATTCAGAAAATTATTTATCAAAAGAATTTTCTGATTTACTAAATAGTTGCCCTGCACATAAACAAAGATTAATTTATAAAATTGCAAAAATCATTGCAGAAGCCGAATAAATTTATACTTCAAACCAATATTAAAATATTGGTTTTTTTGTTGCATTTACAACAGACTTTTTATAAAATTACGCTTATGATTACTTTACAATTCACTTTACAAATAACTTATTTACCATTAATTTGAATTTACAAAAATATTTTTATTTTCATTGATTATATCTTATAAATATGTTATTATATTATGTGGTCAAAATGATAATACTAATATCACTTTATGAATTGTATTTATTTAATTTCTTAATTAAGGAGGATTACTATTATGAAATTTGAGCAATGGAAAGAATTTGAAAAAGGTGATTGGCAAAATGAAATTAATGTAAGAGATTTTATTCAAAAAAATTATACACCTTATGATGGAGATGCAACATTTTTAGCTAAACCTACTGAAAAAACAAAAAAATTATGGAATGAAGTTTTAGAACTTTATAAAAAAGAAAAAGATTCTCAAGGTAGTGTTCTAGATATAGATACAGAAACTATTTCTAGTGTAAATGCTTATGAGCCAGGATATATTGATAAAAATCTAGAAGAAATTGTCGGTTTACAAACTGATGCTCCACTAAAAAGAGCTATTATGCCTTATGGTGGTATTCGTATTGTAGAAAAAGCTTGTGCATCATATGATAGAAAAGTAGATGATAAGGTCGAAGAAATTTTCCACAATTATAGAAAAACACATAATGATGGTGTATTTAGTGTTTATACACCTGATATCAGAGCTGCTAGAAGTTCTCATCTACTAACTGGATTACCAGACGGATATGGCAGAGGAAGAATTATTGGTGATTATAGAAGAGTTGCTTTATATGGTATTGATGCATTAATAGAAGATAAACAACAAAATTTAGAAATCTTAGATGATGATTATATGACAGAAGAAATTATTCGTGAAAGAGAAGAAATCAGTGATCAGATCAAAGCTTTAAATGAATTAAAGGAAATGGCACTAAAATATGGATTTGATATTTCTAAGCCAGCAAGTAATAGTAAAGAAGCTGTACAGTGGTTATATTTTGGATATTTAGGTGCAATCAAGTCACAAGATGGTGCTGCTATGAGTATTGGTAGAACTTCTACTTTCTTAGATATTTATTTTGAAAGAGATTTAGAAAATGGAACAATTACAGAAGAAGAAGTTCAAGAAATTATGGATCACTTTGTAATGAAACTAAGATTAGTTCGTTTCTTAAGAACACCTGAATATAATGAATTATTTAGTGGTGATCCTGTTTGGGTAACAGAAAGCATTGGTGGTATGGGTATTGATGGAAGAACATTAGTCACAAAAAATTCTTTTAGAATTCTTCATACACTAGAAAATTTAGGACCAGCTCCAGAACCAAATTTAACTGTTTTATGGTCTGTAAATTTACCAGAAGGTTTCAAAAAATATACAACAGATTTGTCTATAAAAACATCTTCTATTCAATACGAAAATGATGATTTAATGAGAATTACATTAGGAGATGATTATGGTATTGCTTGTTGTGTTTCTCCAATGAAAATTGGTAAACAAATGCAATTCTTTGGTGCAAGAGCAAACTTAGCTAAAACTTTATTATATGCTATTAATGGTGGTAGAGATGAAATTTCTGGAAAACAAATAACTCCAAAATTTGCTCCAATTACATCAGAATATTTAGATTATGACGAGGTTATTGATAAATTTGATCAAATGATGGATTATGTTGCTAGAATTTATATCAAGGCATTAAATGCAATCCATTATATGCATGATAAATATTGTTATGAAGCATTAGAAATGGCTCTTCATGATAAAGACATTATAAGAACTATGGCTTGTGGAATTGCTGGTTTATCTGTTGTGGCAGATTCACTTTCTGCTATCAAATATGCAAAAGTAAAAGTTATCAGAGATGAAACAGGTCTTGCTATTGATTATAAAATAGAAGGAGATTTTCCTAAATTTGGAAATGATGATGAAAGAGTTGATAATATAGCTGTAAACATAGTTAAAACATTTATGAACAAATTAAGAAAATATCCTACTTACAGAAACTCTAAACACACTTTATCTATTCTTACAATCACATCTAATGTCGTTTATGGAAAAGCTACTGGAAACACACCTGATGGAAGAAAAATGGGTGCTCCATTTGGACCTGGTGCAAATCCATTACATGGAAGAGATACAAATGGTGCTTTAGCTGTTATGAATTCTATTGCAAAATTACCATTTGATTTTGCAGAAGATGGAATTTCTTACACATTTTCTATTACTCCTAAAACATTAGGAAAAGACGAAGAAACACAAATCACCAATTTAGTTAATATGTTAGATGGATACTTTAAACAAACAGGTCATCATATTAATGTAAATGTTTTTGATAGAAGTTTATTAGAAGATGCAATGGAACATCCAGAAAAATATCCACAATTAACAATTAGAGTATCTGGATATGCCGTAAACTTTACAAAACTATCAAGAGAACAACAATTAGATGTTATTAATAGAACCATACATGAGAAAATTTAAACTTTAAGGGATTGAAGGAAACTCCTTTAATCCCTCTTTTAGAAATTTATTTTACTGTTATATAATAGATATAGAAAATATTGTATAATTTATAATATTTATTACATAAAATAAAGGAGCTATTATGGAAAAGGATAATATAATTCAAAATACTGAAAAAGACTTAAAATATTATGCAAAAGTACATTCAATAGAAACATTTGGTGCTGTTGATGGTCCAGGAATTCGTTTTGTGTTGTTTCTTCAAGGGTGTCATTTGCAATGTAAATATTGCCATAATAGAGATACTTGGGATATGAAAGAAGGACAATATCAATCTTTGGATGATATTTTTAAAAAAATTATGAATTATAAAAATTACATCACACCAAATGGTGGTGTTACAGTTTCAGGTGGAGAACCATTATTACAAGTGAAGTTTTTGATAGAATTATTTAAAAAGTTGAAAAAGAAAAAAATTCATACATGTATAGATACATCTGGAATGGTCACTTTAACAGATGATATTAAACAATTGTTAAAATTAACAGACTTAGTATTATTAGATATTAAACACATTGATAGTGAAAAATGTAAAGATTTAGTTGGTTTTGATAATAAACTAGAATTGGAATTTGCTAGATATTTAAGTGATAATAATATACCAATTTGGATTAGACAAGTATTAGTTCCTGGTTATACAGATGATGAAAAAGATTTACAAAAATTAAAAGAATTTATTTCTACTTTAAATACAGTTCAAAAAATAGAAATTTTACCATATCACAGTATTGGTAAATATAAATGGACAAAATTAGGCTTAACTTATCAATTAGAATACATTCCAGATGCTACAAATGATGATGTAGAACATGCAAAAGTAATATTAGGAATATAAAAAGTGTCGCATTGGGGACGTTTCTCTTTGAGACATTTTTGTCGCATTGGGGACGTTTCTTTTTGAGACATTTTAGGGACGGTGATGATTTTTTGCTCCGTCCCTAAAATCATCACCGTCCCTAAAATGTCTCAAAAAGAAACGTCCCCAATGCGACAAAAATGTCTCAAAAAGAAACGTCCCCAATGCGACAAAAATAAAACAAAAGAGTTAATCACTTAATAATTTTAAATCTACATTCTCCATCTTATATTTTCCATCGACCAATTTAAACTCAACTAATGTTTCTTCCAATGTTTCTTTATTCTGTCTCAAATCGGTTGTAAAATATAATTTGATTTGTGGAATTTCCAATCCATTTTTTACAATTTCTTTAAAAGTTTCTGCCATATGTCTTTCATCTTCACAAATTAATATCAATTGTGGCATTGCTGAAAATCCAGAATCACCTGGAACAAAATTTTCATAAAATTCTTTATATAATCTCATTCTTTCAACTAATTTTTTCTCCCAGTCAGGTTCTCTTCTAATAACTTCAAATAAAAATTGAATAGATTTTTTATTTTTCGTAAGTTTTACACTTCCACCACTTGCTTTAAATAATTTCCCTGATACTTTTGCCGTAATTGCTGGTTTAACAACATAACTATCAAAAGCTTTTACTTTTCTTAAATATGCAATTAATGTTTGATTTCCTGCCAATCGCTTTTTAATCATAGGTACTGGTTTTGTATTATCAGATGGTTGCCATTTACAATCAACTTCTTTTGAATTTAATAAGTATTTTCCCATTTTTTCCAAGCAATAAATTCTATAAATACCTTTGCCTTCATCAGAGGTAAAATAGTATCTTGTTAAAATTTTTGATTTTACCAATTGATCTAACTTATTGTTTAGTTTGTCTTGTGATTTTGGATCAATTCCTTTAATTTCTAGCATTTGGTACAATTGTCTTGATGTGATAAATTCAAACTCATTTACTAAGTCTAAGATTGCAAAATGAATTTCATTAATATGTCCAATATTAATTTTATGTACAATTTGATTCATTGACACATATCCATCTTTTCCATCAAAGGTTTTTATCTCTCCTTCCCTTATAGCAAATGGAGATACTTGTGCTTTGATTTCATTATCTTCTACCATTTTTATTTCCTCCTTATAAAATTAGAATTATCTATAATTTTAATTGTAACCTATTTTTCTATTAAAAGTTTTATTTTTTTCTTTCCCTCATCTATCTTTTTTATATATACATTTACCTTCTGTCCATATTCATATCCTTCAACATATTCTGCCATGCCTACTAAATTCGGAGTTAGTTCTATAAAAATACCATTTTTATTTTTTTCTGTTTCTCTTACAATTCCTTGAACAGTTGTACCTTGTGAAAATTTTTGTGCATTTTCTTCCCATGTTCCTAATACTTCTTTATATGATAAATTTATTTTTCCTGTTAACCTATCTATTGATTTTATCATAACATTCACTTTTTGTCCAATTTTCAATCTTTCAAAAGGTGTTTTTATTCTTGCAACAGATAAATCTTCTATATGTGCTAATCCAACAATACCACCTCCAATTTCAATAAAAGCCCCATAAGGTCTAATGTTTTTTACAATTCCAGTCACTTTTTCTCCAACCTTCATAGTATCTTTTATATAATGCAAAGCTTCTTGTTGCACATTTTTTCTAGATAATAAAACTGTGTTATCGTTTTTTATATCTTTTATTTTAAATTGTACATATTTATGCACTTTTCCTGTGCATAATCTTTCATTTGGTAATCCATTATCTGTGTTTTCTACTTCACTTCTTGGAATAATACCTTCTATTTTATTTCCTAATGAAATATGTAAGTTATATTGTTCATCACAACTTTCTACAATACCTTGTATTGTTTTATTTTCATTTTTATATTCTTGTATCTTTTGTATGTCAAATTGTTCTACTTTTTCATTCCATCCTTCTGGTATAAATCGAAATGCATTCATTTGTTTTCTCCTTTATCTTATGTGTTTGTGTGTATTATATCGTGTATTTTAAATTT
The DNA here is from genome assembly GCA_964449925.1 of uncultured Clostridium sp. Taxonomy (GTDB): domain Bacteria; phylum Bacillota; class Clostridia; order TANB77; family CAG-508; genus CAG-269. The sequence continues at coordinate 11,234 of CAYVCM010000014.1, read as the reverse complement.
TTTCAAGTTTTTTCGAATTTTTGTAAATAAAACTTAGAGTTTAATATAACTGTTCAGAGTTAATATGATAGAAAAGGGGGGAGGATACATTATTTTAAATTGAATAAATGACGAATGTGATTGGAAAATGATTAGAAACTCTTAAATTTTTTTGTGGAAAATGTTCGCGCTTGACATGAAAGGGTGCCACAAAAAAATTTTAGAGATTATTGAAATTTGTATTGAGCCGAGGATTTAAAATAATGTATCCTCCCCCCTTTTCTATCATATTAACTCTGAACAATTACAGTTTAATCAAAGTATTTACTAATAGTTTCTAATCCTTCAAAGTGTTTTTGTCTACAAATATCATAAACTACAATAGAAACAGAGTTTGACAAATTTAATGACCTTAGGGTTGGTCTCATAGGAATACGAATAGTTTTGTCTATATATTTTTGTAAAATATCTTCTGGTAATCCTTTAGTCTCTTTTCCAAACAATACAAAAATTTCTTCCATATTTTTAAAATCTGGTTCAGAATATATATGTTTTCCTTTTGTTGTTACAAAAAACATATTATGCTCTTCTGGTTTATATGTATTTAAAAATTCTTTCAAAGATATATGTTCTTCTATGTCTAATTTATCCCAATAATCTAACCCTGCTCTTTTTACAGCTTTTTCTGAAATACTAAATCCCAAAGGATATACCAAATGTAATTTAGCACCAATAGCAGCACAGGTTCTTGCAATATTTCCTGTATTTTGAGGTATTTCTGGTTCAACTAATACAACATTTAATTTCATTTTTAAATCTCCTATCTCTATAAATGAATAGATTATCTCTCGATATCTTCATTTATCTTAGTTTTTATTTTAATAAATTTAATAAACGCACTGAACGATAGGTATGTGCCAAATCGTTCAAAAATTGAACAATGTGACATGTCCCTATCGTTCAATTTTTTGTCTGACATATTCATATAATACGATACCAGTTGCTACTGAAACATTTAAACTTTCTGTTTTTCCAAGCATTGGTATTTTTACTTTTTTATCTGCTAATTTCTGTATCTTTTCTTCTACTCCATTTGCTTCATTTCCAATGACAATTACTTTTTTCTTGTAATCAATATCATAAATTCTGTTTTTTGTTTGTAATGAGGTTACAACAATTTCAAATTTATGTTTTTTGATTTCTTTTAGAGTTTTTTCTAGGTCTTCACATTCTATAATTTTTATTCTAAATATGGCTCCCATTGTAGACCTTACAACTTTTGGATTATAGCTATCAGCAGTTCCTTTTGATACTAATATTTGATTAAGCCCAATACTGTCTACTGTTCTTAAAATAGTTCCTAGATTTCCAGGGTCTTGAATATCGTCTAAGGCTACTATGATATCTTGGGTATAATCAATTTCTTCTTCCTCATTACCTGCTGTTTGCGACTTTACTGTATTTTTTTCTACAATTGCCAATATTCCTTGTGGATTTGTAACATCTGTTAAATTTTCAAATAATTTGCTTGTTACATATACACATTCTTGTTTTGCAATTTCATACATCAGTTCTTTTGGAATATTTGATGTCTTTTCACAGTCATCACAAATAATGATTTGTTTGATATTTGCCTTTTCCTTGATGGCCTCTTCGATAATTTTAATACCCTCAATGATATATTCATTGCTCAAGTCTCTGTATTTTTTGTCTTTTAATTTTTTTACATGTTTTATAAATTCATTATCTTTACTTGATATTACTTGCATAAATGCCTCCAAATTTATTTATATATATGATTTCCATTTTTTTAAATATTATTATTTTTTATCGTATAAATATCGTTGCTTTTAAAATAATCATACATAAATTTTGTATATGATTATATTTTATAATTTTTTTCGTATTTATTCAATATATTTTTTAATTTTTATGCAAACATATGTTTACTTTTATCATAAAATGTGACATACTTTGAAAACGAGGTGATAATTTATGAATAATGAAATTAATCAAGAATTTGTTAGTACAAAAACTATATTAGAAAATGTCAATAAGTATTTGGCTCTTGAATATGCTATCTGGACAAAAGATAAAGCTAAAATTAAATTTACTAAAGAATTACCACCTTTTGCTATTACAAATAGTTTTATTTATTGGTGCAATTTAGGAATTAACATAGGTAGTGAGCAAAATAGAATTAGACCTGTCTTAATTACTAAAACTCAAAGAAAATCTTCTATGTGTACAGTATTACCTTTAACCTCTGAAAGGATAAATGATACTAGATGGTATCATATAGATTTAGAAAATAAATCTTCTACTGTATTAATCGAACAATTAAGAAATATTAGTAAACTAAGGATTCTTACACCTTTTAGAATAAAAGGAAAATTAGTCAAAATTACTTTAAATGATTGGAATAAAATCAATTCTGCTATGCAAAAATATTATTGTATGACTAAATGGCAATAATTTTGAAAAATATTTAACTTTTACTTAAATATGGTATAATTGATTTAGAAAATACATTGTGATCCGTTGCAAAAGCAACGCAATCATTTTAATCCGATAGTCTTAAAGACTATCGTTTTTTGTTATAAACCAATAACTAATTACATATAATATTATTACATTGTAATTCAGTATCTTGGATACTGCATAGTAATGTAATCCAGCCAAAGGCATTATGCTTTTGGCTGAAAAATCAATTTTACATTGTGCAATTACTTCTTAATATGATATATCCCATTGCCCACTTTCATTTTGTTCTGCCCCGATATTAGATGTGATATCACACCTGATAGCGAAATTAAGAATATGGCTTTCCTTATTTCATTTCAATTAATTCATATTCAGATGTTCCTAAACCAATTTTTTCTCCATGTTCAATTTGACTTTCCCAATTTGTATCTGGATGGTTAATATGGAAATGGTCATGTCCTTCAACCTTTTTCTTGATATTTTCTCCTAATGCACTATTTTGAAATACTTCTTGCTTGTTTACTAAATCTGCACAAGCTTTATCTAATGCAACCATATCAAATGAAGCTAACATTCCAATATTTGGTACAATTGGTGCATCATTTTCTGAATGACAATCACAGTTTGGTGAAACATCACAAATTAAGCTAATATGAAATTGTGGTCTATCTTTTACAACTGCCAATGCATATTCTGCCATCTTTTTATTTAAAATATCTGCTGCTTCATCATTTGGTGATTTTATAGCATCAAAATTACAAATACCTATACATCTACCACAACCAACACATTTGCTATGATCTATTACTGCTTTGCCCTCTTCATTATATGATATAGCACCATGTGCACAAATTTTGATACATTGTTTACACTTTTTACATTTTTCTAAAAGGACATTTGGTTTTCCACTACTATGCATTTCCATTTTTCCAGCTCTTGAACCACATCCCATTCCAATATTTTTTATAGCTCCACCAAATCCTGCTCCTTCATGTCCTTTGAAGTGGCTTAAAGATATGACAATATCTGCATCCATAACAGCTCTTCCTATTTTGGCTGTTTTTACATATTCCCCATCAATATCTACATAAGCTTCATCTGTTCCTTTTAATCCATCTGCAATGATTACATGACAGCCTGTTGAAAATGGACTAAATCCATTTACATATGCTGCATCTAGATGATCAATTGCATTTTTTCTTCCTCCAACATACAATGTATTGCAATCTGTTAAAAATGGTTTTCCTCCTAATTCTTTTACAATATCTGCAACTACCTTTGCATAATTTGGTCTTAAATATGCTAGGTTTCCTGGTTCTCCAAAATGGATTTTGATTGCTACATATTTGTTTTGAAAATCAATGTTTTCAATTCCTGCTTTTTTTATTAATTTTTCTAATTTTTGTAATAAATTATATCCTGGTCTTGCTCTAAAGTCTGTAAAATACACTTTTGATTTTTCCATGTTTTTCCCTCTTTCTTTGTTTTATTATACTGATTTTTTTAGACGAAGTTATTCCGATTTTTATTTTTTACTCTGCCATTACTCTGTCATAACTCTGCCAATTTATATTTCTTATAATAAACAATTTGGCACATCCTTACCATTCATAAATATGGTCACATATAGTCATATGCATAAAAAACAACCATACTTTGATTTTTGTATGATTGTATTTTATAACTTTTTTTCCGTTTTATCAATATATTTTAAATAATATTAGCATCAATTTATCTAACTTTTGTTACAGGTCAGAGTTAATATGGTAGCAAGGTGAGTAGATATATTATTTTAAATTGAATAAATGACGAATGTGATTGGAAAATGATTAGAACCTCTTAAATTTTTTTATGGAAAATGTTCGCGCTTGACGTGAAAGGGTGCCATAAAAAAATTTTAGAGGTTCTTGAAATTTGTATTGAGCCGAGGAATTTATGAAATTTAAAATAATATATCTACTCACCTTGCTACCATATTAACTCTGAACTATAACTAACTTCTATATTTTTTTAAAGCTTTCAAAAATTCTGTCACATCATTTAAAATTTTCATTTCATTTTCTGTACCAATCTCTAATGTAATCATTGGTTTAATACCTGCTGAAAATTTTAATCTATTACCATATTCTTTTACAAGTTTTGCAACATCATAATTAAATTGGCCTTCTTCAAATGAAAAAACAACAACTGTTTTTTTACTTGCAATTTTTGATATGTTCAATGCCTTTGCCAAATATTTAATTCTTGCAATATCAATTAAGTTTTCTAGTTCTGCTGGCATATTACCAAATCTATCAATAATTTCATCAATAACATTTTGGATATCTTCTTCACTTTTGCATAATGCAATATCTTGATAAATTTCGATTTTTTGATTAGCATCAGAAATATATTCTTCTGGTATATAGCTAGTTACATTTAAATCTATTTGAATATCTACTTCTGGTTTTACTTCTATACCTTTTATTTCTTTTACAACTTCATCTAACAAGTTACAATAAGTATCATACCCTACTTGTTCTAAGTGCCCTGATTGGATTTCACCTAATAAACTTCCCGCACCTCTAATTTCTAGATCACGCATAGCAATTTTAAATCCTGAACCAAATTCTGTAAATTCTTTAATAGCTTTTAATCTCTTGTCTGCTATTTCTGATAATAATTTGTCTCGTTTATAGGTAATGTATGCATAGGCTTGCCTGTCACTTCTACCAACTCTTCCTCGTATTTGATATAACTGTGCAAGCCCCATTCTATCTGCGTTTTCAACAATAATAGTATTTGCATTTGGTATGTCAATTCCAGATTCTAGAATAGTTGTACACACCAATACATTTGATCTTTTTTTTATAAAATCGTCCATAATTTCTTCAATTTGACTTCCTGTCATACGACCATGTGCATAAGAAACCTCTGCTTCTGGTACTAATTTTGATATTTCATCTGCTTTTTGTTGTATTTTTTCTACATTGTTAAAAATGTAAAATACTTGGCCATCTCTTTCTAGCTCTTTTGTGATAGCTTCTCTTATTACTTCTTTATCATATTCTAATACATAAGTTTGTACAGGTCTTCTGTTTTGTGGTGGTTCATAAATAACAGACATATCTCTAACACCAACAATAGACATATGTAGTGTTCTTGGAATAGGAGTTGCTGTCATAGTTAATACATCTATACTTGCTTTGTATTGCTTTATTTTTTCTTTTGCTTTAACTCCAAATCTATGTTCTTCATCTATTATTAATAATCCTAAATCTTTAAATTTTACATCTTTACTAAGAATTCTATGTGTTCCGATTACAATATCTACTTCTCCTAATTTTAATCCTTTTATAACTCCTTTTTGATATTTTGCTGATTTAAATCTATTTAAGATTTCTATTTTTATAGGGTAATCTTTCATTCTTTCTTTAAATTCTTGATATTGTTGTTCGGCTAAAACTGTTGTTGGTGCTAAATATGCTACTTGCTTTTGGTCCATAACTGCTTTAAAAGCTGCTCTTATAGCTACTTCTGTTTTACCATATCCAACATCGCCACATAGTAATCTATCCATTGGTTTTTGAGCTTCCATATCTTTTTTTACTTCTTCTATACAACGCAATTGGTCATCTGTTTCTTGATATGGAAATTTAGCTTCAAATTCACTTTGCCAAGGTGTATCTTGACTAAATGCAAAACCTTCTGATTTTTCTCTTTTTGCATATAATTCAATTAATTCTCTTGCAACTTCTCTTAAATTTTTCTTTACTCTTGTTTTTGTGTTTTGCCAATCTTTGCTTCCTAAACGATTGATTTTAGGTTGGATTGCATCTCCTCCAACATATTTTCGAATCATATCCATTTGGTCTGTTGGGACATATAAAATATCATCATTTTGATATTTTATTTTGATATAATCTTTTATTGTTCCATCTGCTTTAATAGTATTAACTCCAATATATATACCAATTCCATATGTCCTATGAACAACATAGTCACCAACTTTTAAGTCTGCAAAAACGACTTTTTCTCCTTCACTATATGCAGAATGTACTGTCTTTCTTTTTTTCTTTTCTCCACTAATAAGTTCATCTGCTGAAATTACTAACTGATTAATTTCATAGTTTTCAAATCCTGCAGTTAGTTTTCCAACTCCTATTGTAACTACATTTTCTGATGTTTTTACTACAATTGTTTTATCTAACTTTTCTTCAATTTTGCAAATAATTTCTTCTTTTTCTAAAATTTCTTTTAATTTTTTTGCCTTTTCTTTATTTTCTGTTAATAAGTATATACTTTTTTTATGTTTTAAGCCATCCTTTAATTCTTGAAATAATCTTTCAAGTTCACTTTTATAAAAATTAACTTCTCTAAAGTCAAAACTATATTTTTCTGCTTGTTTTGTGATGGTATTATCTTGTTTTTCTAAATAAATAAGGTTTTTCTTTCCATCTTCTAAAATTTCTTCTATCTCTTCATATTTGATATTATCTTCTAGACTTTGTGGAATAATCTTTTCTTTTTCTATTAAAGCATTAATTAAATTTTTTCTGTCTTGTTTGATATTTTCTGCTCTTTGTCCTATTTTCCTTTCTTCATCTAATGCAATAATATATCTGTCAGATAAATAATCTAATAATGTGGCTATATGTGTGTAAAAGCAGTCAAAATATTTATCAATTTTACTAATATAATTTCCACCAACAATCTGCTCTATATCTTCTTCTACTATTTCTTTTTGATTTATATTTGTATATGCACTTCTAATATTTTTACACACATTTTCTATCGATTGTTCTAATATATATTCATGTGCTGGATAAATTTCTACTTTTTCTAATGTTTGAATAGACCTTTGACTAATAATTGCAAAATTTCTAATAGAGTCTATTTCATCTCCCCAAAATTCTATTCTTACACCAATTTTTTCAGAAAGAGAAATATCTAAAATGCCACCTCTAATACTGAATTGACCTCTTCCCTCTATTAAATCACATCTTACATATCCTAAATTAACTAATTTTTTCTTAATGTCTTCTAGTTCTGCTATATCTCCTACTTTAAAGTGTAAAATATTTTTGAATAACACTTCTTTTGGTGGTAACTTTTGCATTAAAGCTTCTATTGTAGTAACAATAATTGGATTTCTTTTTTCTTTTATTTTATTTAAAACTTCTATTCTCTCATAAGGTAAATCTTTGCTTTCTGCAATGTAATCATATGTAACAATTTCTTTCTTATGAAAGATATCACCTTTATCTATAAATGCTTTTATATTACTTGCAATTTCTTTTGCTTGAACTTCATTGTATGTAACAATTAAAATTGGCTTTTTAGTGTATTCATTTATACTGGCTAATATTTCTACCATTCCCACGCCAGTTAAGCCCGATAACACTATCGGACTTTTTTCTTTTTCTATTTTGTTTACTAATTCAACAAACTTTCCGAGACTTTCCAAGTTCTCCTAATATAGTATTCATTCTTTCTTGGGTTCCTTCCTTGTGATTAGAAAATTTGGATTTTATTGCTTTTCTCTAACTTTTATATTATACTACATTTTGTTGAAATTTTAAATACTTTTTCATGAAATTCTTCTAATTAACAGTGAATAAAGGTTACTGTTCAGAGTTAATATGATAGCAAGGTGTGGAGGTATATTATTTTAAATTGAATAAATGACGAATGTGATTGGAGATGTTTTAGAATTTGTTAATAATTTTTTGAGGGATGTTCACGGTACTCGAGCTTGCGAGAGGGTCTGAGTGAAAGAGGCTCAAAAAATGATGTTACAAATTCTTAAATATCGTATTGAGCCGAGGAATTTATGAAATTTAAAATAATATACCTCCACACCTTGCTATCATATTAACTCTGAACAGTAACAAATAAAGTTCCTACATCTTAACAACTAATTTACTAAATTTGCTATTAATATAATTTTCTAATTTCGTCATAAATTCCTTTGGTTCAATCTCCTTTTTAGCCACCATATCTAAGCCTTTTTCCCAACTTGCTGTAAGCTTTGGATTTAACATATCTGGCATAGATTGTAAAACAATATCATATATATATTCTCCTTTTTGAGTTGGTGTAATAATTTGTGTCTTATTATTAATTTCTATATATTTAATTCTCTCTAACTTCTTAATAATTTCTCCTCTAGTTGCACTTGTTCCAATTCCAGCGCCCTTTATTTGTTCTCTTAATTCCTCATCTTCAATTAATTTTCCCGCATTTTCCATTGCCAAAATAATAGAACCAGAATTATATCTATTTGGTGGCGAAGTTTCAGCCTCTTTAATTTCAAAGTTTTTAATTAATACTTCTTGACCTTTTTTTAACTTTTTTAAAACTTCTAAATCTACTGATTTGTTTTCACCATTTTTTTCATTATCTGCTTTGTTTTCCACATTTTGCTCATTATTTGTGGATTTTTTCTTTTTATTTTCGTTTTTATCTGATGATTTTAAAATTTCTAAAAATCCTTGTTTTACACATACTCTTCCACTTGTTGTAAATGTTTCTCTTTTTTCATTATCCATTTCTATTTCAATTGTTAATTGTATTTTATTATATTCTGCAGGTGGATAAAAAATAGCCAAAAAACGCTTTACAATTACTAAATAAATATCTTTTTGTAATTGTGGTAAACTATTAAAATTTTCATATCCTTGACCTGTTGGAATAATAGCATAGTGGTCTGTAATTTTACTATCATTTACATATTTTGTTTTTGCTAAATTAGTAGAATATTTTTCATCTACCATTTTTTTAATATATCCTTGTATTTCTTCATTTTTACAACCTTTAGCTATTCCATTTAAGTTTTTATTAATTTCTTTATTAACTGCTGTTGATAACACTCTTGCATCTGTTCTTGGATATGTAACTAATTTTTTTTCATATAAGTTTTGGATAATTTCTAATGTTTCATCTGGTTTTATTTTAAATCTTTTTGTACATTCATTTTGAATTTCTGCTAAATTGAATAATAATGGTGCATTTTCTTTTTGCTTTGATTTTTTCAATTCTGTTATTACTGCTTTTTTGTTATTAAGAGTAGAAATAAATTCTTTTGCATCTTTTTCCTTTTTAAAACCAGTTTCATTATACAATTTAGGAGATTCCCAAACAGTAGAAGTTTCTGTTGTTTTCCAATCAGCTTTAAAAACGGCTTCCTCTTTTCCAAATTCTCCTATAATTTTATAATACTTCGTCTTAACAAAATTTCTAATTTCTCTTTCGCGAGATACAACCATTCCTAATACACAAGTCATTACTCTTCCCACAGAAATAGATGCTCTATCCTCATTAATATTTTGAGCTAACTTTCTTCCAAATATAATTGATAATAATCTAGAAAAATTTATACCTATCAAATAATCTTCTTTTGCTCTTAAATAGGCACTATCTGATAAACTATTATATTCTGACATGTCTTTAGCTTCACGAATACCTCTCAAGATTTCTTCTTCTGTTTGAGAGTCTATCCAAACTCTTTTCATTTTTGCATTTGGATTTGGTTTTGCCATCATAAAGACAAGCCTTTGTATATATTCTCCCTCTCTTCCAGAGTCTCCTGCATTATATATTATTTCTACATCTTCTCTTTGTAATAATTGCTGTACAATATTAAATTGATTTTGAACCTGTGGTATAATTTCATATTTCCACTCTTTTGGAATAAATGGTAATGTATCTAATCTCCAGAACTTTAATTTTTCATCATATTTTTCTGGATAACTCATGGTTACCAAATGTCCTACACACCAAGTAATAATCCAATCAGTAGACTCTAAATATCCATTTTTTCTACTGGTTGTAATTTTGAGTGCTTTCGCAAATTCCATTGCCACAGATGGCTTTTCTGTTATGATTAATTTTTTGCTCAATATAATCATCCTTTTAATTTTTATATTTTATATATATACTTCTTTTTCATTAGATTTTTTCCATATACTCCTCAACTTTATTATACACATTTTTATATCGTTCCATTGTTTTTGGATCATGGAATTCAAATCTTTCATAAATTTTTTCCATATAATTTTGTTGTTTTATAAATTGAATACTTTCTGGAAAATTAAAATCAAAAATATATGAAAAATGTCCAACCAATATATCTGCACTACTTTTTCTATTAGAATATGTAATACTTCCTTTTTCTATAAATTCCTTATAAATTTCTTCACTAATAATATCATTTGACAAGTCTGCCTTTTCCCAAGCCGTTTCCTTTTTTTCAAATGTTAGTAAATATAAAATGTCCATTTTATCACTATCTCTTACTATTTTTGTATGTAATAATTCTTTACTTGTTAAATTATCTGGTATATCTAATTTACTTTTATTATGATTTAAAATGGCGTTTTTTATAATTCCATCATATTGTGTAGTCTCTATAAAATTTCTAATAATTCCATTATTGGAGTTAAATAATATTTCTACACCAAGCTCTCCATGATTAACACTTTTTTGGTCATTAAATGTATCATATCTTTTTATTTGTTCAAATCTTCCTATATCATGAAGCAAACCTATTAACTCAGCCAATTTTATATCTTCTTCATCTAAATTCAATTCTGTTGATAATTTTTTTGCAAGTTGGGAAACTCTTTCTATATGCTCTACTTTTAATCTGATTCTATCACTTTGAATATCATAATTTTTAACATATTCTGCTAAACTTTTTTTAGCTTTTGTAATGTCTATCATGTTTTTCACCTCACATTGTATTCTAACATGTTTGTATTTTCATTTCAAGTTTTACAAATGATGATTTT
>CAYVCM010000013.1:0-26787 GCA_964449925.1 uncultured Clostridium sp. | reverse complement strand
GCCGTTGGCACTGGTTCCTAAGACCAGCGCGTCTACCAGTTCCGCCACATCCGCAAATATAAACTAACAATAATTATATTAGCACAAACTTGTTTTTATTGTCAATAGTTTTCTAGCAAATTACATCGAAAAATATATAATAAGCCCTCCTGCTATTGATAATAATAAACCAATTATTTTCAAACCGCTAGCACCTTCATTTTGATCTCCAAAACCAAAAAATCTTTTTGTTATAATTCGTGCATCATATATTAAAATAACACCTATTAAAAGAATTATAGCGCCAATTAATTTTACAATTAGTTGAAACATGTATATCGACATCCTTTTTATTTTATAGATATATATTAATATGTTTTTTGTAAAAAGTCAATAGTTATTAAACATACTAAATTTTCTATTTCAATATTTTAAAGTTACTTGTTTTTATTTTTTATAATCTTCTACTTTCATTATATAATTTCGTATTATTGCATTATAGACATACTTAAACGATTATGATAAAATTTATAAAAACGGAGGTGCTTTTCATGATTTCTGATGTAGACTATAATAATTTTAAAAACCATCTTTTTTTAGATTCATCATACCCATTATTACATGAAACATCATTAGAACATGCAGATTCTATTCTTCAAAATGGAATTTCCTTAAAAAAAGAATATAATTCACAAATTGATAGAGTTTTATCTTTTCCAAAATCTGAAAATGATTTTAAAAATTATCATTACCATGCTTCCATCACTAATCCAGCAATTATTGTTGTCAGTATTCCTAAAAGCTTATTTAGAAATATTCAACTTCAGACCTCAACTGCTCATTTATTTTTAAATTGCTTTTTGCAAAATGATATATCTTCTTCTACTATTGATACTTCAAATATGAAAGTATACCCTGTTAAATTTCAAAAACATGCCAGTACACTTCCTAACATTTGGATTAATGGTTATTTTAACCAATCTACTGGTTTTATATGTAACCCTTTGTATATTCTTAGGCAAGAAAATGCACAAGATTTGTTAGCTTCCCAAGAAACTTCTATATGGGAAAAATTTATAAAAAACTATCCTGAAGAAGCCTATATGTTGTCACACACATCCAATAATATTCAAAATTCTATAAATACAGAATATGAGAAATAACTACTGTTATCTCTCATATTTCTATCCTCTTTGTAAATTTATCTCTAATCAATTTTTTTAGTCTTACATTTTCTTCTTTCTCTAATTTTGGATCTTTATCAATAATTTTAAGTGCTGCCTCTTGTGCAACTTTTAATATTGGCATATCTTCAAATAGATTTGCAATTTTAAATTCTGGAAGTCCGTGTTGCATAGTTCCAAAGAAATCTCCAGAACCTCTTAATTCTAAGTCTTTTTCTGAAATAATAAATCCATCATTTGTATCACACATAACTTTCATTCTTTTTCTAACAGTTTCACCGTTTCCTTCATATTTTAAAATACAATAAGATTTGTATTCTCCTCTTCCAACTCGTCCTCTTAATTGATGTAATTGTGCTAAGCCAAATCTTTGTGCATCTTCTATTACCATGATATTGGCATTTGGTACATCTACACCAACTTCAATGACTGTTGTTGAAATTAGTATGTCAATTTCCTTATTTTTAAATCTCATCATAATGTCATCTTTATCTTTAACTTTCATTTTTCCGTGTATGTATTCTACTTTATATTCAGGGAAAATTTCTGCTTTATATTTTTCATATAATTTTTCGACTGATTTTAAATCTAATTCTTCATTTTCTTCTACTAATGGGCATACAATATATGCTTGTCTACCTTCTTTTAATTGTAGTTTTATAAAGTTATTTATTCTATCTTCCATTCCTTTAGTTACTGCAAATGTATCTATCTTTTTTCTATTTGGTGGTAATTCATCTATAATAGATATATCTAAGTCTCCATATAGTATTAAGGCTAAAGTTCTAGGAATTGGAGTTGCTGTCATAACTAGTACATCTGGATTTTGCCCTTTTTCTACTATTGTTGTCCTTTGTTTTACTCCAAAACGGTGTTGCTCATCTGTTACAACTAAACCTAATTTTTTAAATTCAACATTTTCTTGTAATAATGCATGTGTTCCTATTAAAATGTCAATTTCACCATTTTTTAGTCTTTCTAATAATTCTGTTTTTTTCTTTTTTGTCATTGCTGAAATTAATAATTCACATTTGATGTCTAAGTCATCAAATATCTTTTTAAAATTTTCTAAATGCTGTGTTGCAAGAATTGCTGTTGGTGCCATAATTGCTGCTTGATAACCACATCTTACTGCCTTATATGCTGCACACATGGCAATAACAGTTTTTCCTGAGCCAACATCACCTTGTAATAATCTGTTCATAGGTTTATCAGATTCCATATTATTATCAATTTCTTCTAAAACTCTTCTTTGAGCATTAGTTAATCTAAATGGTAATTTATTGATAATATCTGATATATGTACATCTTTACTAAATTGAATCCCTTTTTCTTCATTCATATAGCTGTTTTTTAATTCTAATAATGCTAATTGCATAGTTAATAATTCTTCAAAAGCTAATCTATTTCTTGCAATATTAAAATCTTTAAATTCTTTTGGAAAATGAATGCTTTTTGTTGCTTCATTAATTCCTTCTAATTTATATTCTTTTAGTATGTACTCAGGTAATGTTTCTTGCAGTTTTCCATCTACTTCCTTTATTGCATTTTCCATAATTCTTCTAATTGTATTTTGTGATAGACTAAATGTTAGTGGATATATCGGAATAATTTTACCTGTATTTGATGTTTTTCCTTCTTCATCAAAAACAGGTGAATTGATAGTAATCTTTCCAAAACTATTATTTATTTTTCCATAAAACGCATATTTTTTTCCTTGCACAAATTTGCTTTTTAAATAACTTTGATTAAACCAAATTGCAGTTGCCACTCCTGTTTCATCTCTGATTACCAATTTTTGCATAGTTTTTCCTTTAAGCCTTACATCACTTACTCTGCCACTTGCATATGCTTCTATTAACACTTCTTCTCCATCTATACATTCTGCAATATTTTTTGGCTTGCTTCTATCCTCATATGTTCTTGGATAATATGTTATTAAATCCTTTAATGTAAATATACCTAACTTATTTAATAATTTTACTCTGTTTGGTCCAACACCTTTTATATATTTTACATCTTTTTCTAAATCTACCATGTTAATCTCATTCCTTTCTCAAGGTATAAGTGTTTTTTATTTGCAGAATCTATGACTTCCAATTGTTACTGTCATTGGTCTTGACCATATCCATTTATTTGTAGCAGTTGATGGATTAAAATAATAAATTGCTCCATAGGTCGGATCCCATCCATTAATAGCATCTTGTGCTGCTTTTATTGCTGTTGAATCTGGTGTTAAATTAATTTGACCGTCACTAACAGCATCAAATGCTCCAGATTGATAAATTACTCCAGAAATGCTATTTGGAAATGAACTACTTTTTACTCTATTCATAACAACTGCACCAATGGCTACTTGACCTGTGTATGATTCTCCTCTTGCTTCTCCATAAATTAATCTAGCTAGTAAATTCACATCACTACTATTGCTAGTAGATGATGAAGAACTACTTGATGAACTTGTTATTCCCATTGCAGCCAATGTTTCAGAACCTGCAATACCGTCTACCGTTAAACCATTCTTTTCTTGGAATTTTCTTACTGCTTCTTGTGTTTGACTACCATATATTCCATCAATGTCTCCATCATAATAGCCCCATCTTTTTAATTTGGTTTGAATTTCTGTAACCTCGTCTCCTCTTGAGCCATATTTAGATAAAGCCTCTACCTCATTATTTTGCAAAAATATATATGCAATAATTGAAATTATGAATAAAATCATTACTGCTATTATTAATATTTTTTTCTTTTTTGATTTCATTATAAATCACCTTTTGCTAAAATTTATTAAAGTTATTTTTAGCATTATTGGGATTTATTATACATTTTATCTTTATATTTCTTTTGAGTTTTTTTCTTTTTGTTTTTCTAATCTCTCTTCTCTTTCTTTTATATATATATCAATTGGTAATATCTTTTGTGTTTCTCCTTGAATATATTGAATTCCTTGTTTTATTAATTCTTCTTTTTCAATTCTTTCATAAATTTGTTTTTCCGAATTATATAAATAATATATATTTTCGTTTTCTTTCTTGATTATAGCTATATTTCTGCCTTGCCTTCTTCCATCTTTTTCTACAAATCCTTTACACATTTCTATATATTTTTTTATTTCTTCTTTTGTCAGAACATATTCAGAAAGTTTTTTATAATATTGTATTGCCTCTATATTTCCTACTTTTCTTTTCCTATTTGCTCCAATAATTCCGACATATTTCATAACAAATTCAAACTTTCGTTGTACTAATTCATCTGGTTGTTTTGTTTCAAAGAACTCTTCCATAAAGTTTTTATCAAAATTTTCTTCCTTCATCATTTCTAGAATATCATTTGTGTATAATCCCTTATATGTGAATCCAAATTCATTATCCCATTCTTCCATTGTCTCTTCAGGAATTTCAGAAAATTCTCTTCCTTCGTTTTGTTCATTCATTCTAGTTAAATGATATTCTCGATTTTTTTCAGAATCTCCATCTAATAATCTTTCATGAAGCCATTCCTGAGAAGTACCAAAATTTCTTGTTCTCATACCTGTTTGTATTTTCATAATATCTGCTGTTAAATCAAAAAAATAATATTTTCCGTCTACTTCAAAACTTCCATCAGCATGTGATAAAGGGTTTCTTGTATCCATAAAATATAAACTGGCATTAATTCCTTCTTCTCTCATAAAATCAACACAACTTCTATTCATGTCTACACATATTGCTTCTCCATTTTCTGTTGTTCCTTCTCTATAAATGTCGATTCTATCATAATGTTCCTTTTTTGTCATTCTTCTATTTGAATAGTAGAAATATGACTCTTTGTATGAATAGATTTGTCCCATTCTTCTATAAATATAATATGCTTTTTTTTCTTTAGGCATCTTTCCGTTTTTTTCTTCAAAGGCTCTAATTTCTTTTTTTATTTGTTCTACATTTTTTCTTTCATATTGATTCATAACACATATCCTCTTATTTTTTATATATTTAAATTACGAACAATATCTACAAAGTATAGCTTCTAATCCTACTTGTAAATCTATTAAACCTATTTTATAATTATAATCTAAATCTCTTAAACTTTGTAAGATTGACTTTAAATCTTTTTCTTCAAAACTTCTTGCTTGTGTTTTATATTTATTAACTAAGAAGGTTTGATTTGGTTTCAAATTCAAAGTTGTTATTATATCTCTATTATGTTTTATTGCCATTTTTGTAAAATATAGTCTTTTGAAATGATTATATAATGTTATTAATATTTTTTGTAATGGTTCTTTTGCATATATTAAATTTTGTAAAACCTGTATAGCCTTGTCAGTTTCTTTTTTTCCCAAATTATCTGTTAAGTCAAATATAACACTTTCTAATTTTTTAATACATAAACTATCAATATCTTCTTTTTTAACGGTTCCATTTTCTCCTGCATATTCTATTAATTTTCTAATTTCGTTTATTAATTCTTGCATATTTGTACCACAAGATTCTATAAAATATCTTAGATTAGCATCTGATATATTTACTTTATATCCATAGCAAATTGTTTTTAATCTTTTTTCTATTTGTACTGGTTTTTGATATTCAAAATTGCAAATTATTCCCAATTTATCAATCGTTTTATATAAATTTGTTCTAGCATCTACATCTTCTTCTATAAATACTAGAATTGTACTTTCTAATATTAAATCTTTATTCTTTTTTAAATATTCTGCTAATCTATCTCTTATTTTTCCTAATTCTGTATTTTTTCGTTTTCCTTCTTTTTTTAGTATTCCAGAATTTCTAACAACAATTAATTTTTTTTCATAACCAAATGCAGGTGTTTCTATATCTGATATAATTCCATTAATATTTGTATCATCAACAGGAATATAATTAATTCCTTTTATACATTCACCAAATAAATGCTTTATCTTTTTTAAAACATTTTCTAATAAAAATATCTCCTCTCCATATAAAAGATAGATATTTTTTAAAATATTTTGATTTAATTCTTTCTCTAGCTCTTCTATTCTAACCATACTTCCTCCAGATTTTAAATCTTTTTATATCATAAACTATTTTAGTTATATATATATTAAAATATTTGATTTTGTTAATTAATTTAATATTCTTATTATAACTTTTGTGCAAATTTTGATGAATGTGCATGACAAATTGCCATAGCCATACTATCTGTAACATCATCTAATTTGGGTAATTTTTCTTCATTTAAAATCATTTTTACCATTCTTTGTACCTGAATTTTATCAGCTCTTCCATATCCAGTCACTGCTTGTTTTACTTGAAGTGGTGTGTATTCATATATGTTTAAATTATTTTGCATTGCTGTTATTAAAATAACACCTCTTGCTTGTGCTACATTTATTGCAGTTTTTGCATTATTATTAAAGAACAATTCTTCTATTGCCATTACATCTGGTTTATATGTTTTTATAATGTTATCTAATTCTTTATTAATTTTCTCTAATCTTAATGGAAATGATGTGTGTGCTTCTGTTAATACTGCTCCTGAAGTTTCTAGATGAAATTTATTTCCTATATAATCTATAATACTATATCCTGTTATAGCAAAACCTGGATCAACACCTAATATTCTCATTTTGTACCACCTTTTCTTTCGAATTTCTGTTCTTATTATATCATAGATTTTTTTTATTTCAACTCTTTTTCTAAATTTGAAACAACAAACATATCTCATTGAGTCTCATTTTGTCTCATTGGGGACGTTTCTTTTTGAGACATTTTTGGGGATTTTGCCCCCTACTGCTTATCATTAGTTATACTTTGCTTTCCAACAGGTTATGTATTATATAAAAAGAATGAAACGATTTTGCGTATCTAAATTTGAGTATAGAAATTGTTAAAGAAAAAAATGAGGGATGTTCACGGTACTCAAGGGTAACAACATTACATTTACAGTTAAATTTTAAAAAACAAATGAGCCTTTTTTATAACCATTCAGAACCCCCGAGAGGGTCTGAGTGAAAGAGGCTCATTTTTTTCTAATACAATTTCTACGAAAATTTGGCTTATACAAAATTGTGTAATGATTTTATATAATACATAACCTGTTGGAAAGCAAAGCATAACTAATGATAAGTAGCAGGGGGCAAAATCCCCAAAAATGTCTCAAAAAGAAACGTCCCCAATGAGACAAAAATGCCAATGTGACATCTCTATTGTTTCATGATAATTCTAAAAATTTCTGCTACACTCCAAGCTTGTGCAATAGCTCCTTTTGGCAATTGTGGTTTTACAGAATCATATAATTCTGAAATGCTTCCAATACAACCATTTTCATAAATCTCTTTTTTGAAAGTTTTATTTGTTTTTTCTACTAATTTATCTATTTTTATATTAAGTTGTTGTTTTTCTTCATCTTTTGCTTTCTTTTCCATATTTACAAGTGAATTATAATATAAACCTAATAGCCATGGCCATGTAATTCCTTGATGATAACTACTATCTCTTTTAAAACTGTCACCTTCATATATTTCCACATAGTTTTCTTCGCCTTTGGCTAAAGTTTTTAATCCATATGAATTCAATAATTTCTTTTCTACAACATTTACTATGTTTTTGGCCATTTCTGAGTTAACATCTATAATAGGATATGTCAAGCTTAATGCAAATAATTGGTTTGGTCTTATTTTACTGTCACCTAGTACATCATAAAGACATTTTGTTTTTGGATTATAAAATTTTTCTTCAAACGTTTTTTTACATGCTTTGGCTAGATTTTTATATTTTTTTATTTGTAATAAATCACCTATTTTTAATGTCAAATTTGCCATTATCATATTTGCATTATACCACATTGCATTAATTTCAACTGCTTTTCCATTTCTTGGTGTTACAGCTATATTTCCTACTTTCGCATCCATCCATGTATTTTGTGTATCTTCTTCACCTGAGGCTATTAATCCATCTTTGTCTAGATAAATGTTATTTCCATCTACATTATTACCTTCCACATAATTTTTGATAATATCTTCTAACTTTGGATAAATTTTATCTTTAACAAATTTATAATCTCTTGTATATTCTAAATATTTCTGAACTTGTTCAAATAGTAACAAAGAAGCATCTACACTATTATATAGTGGCCTACTATCATATCCGGAATAACCATTTGGTACTAAGCCATATTTAATGTCTCTTACCATAGTTAATAACACTTCTCGTGCTATATCATATTTTTTTGTTACCAATAATAAACCTTCAAATGCAATTAATGAATCTCTACCCCAATCTAAAAACCATGGATAACCTGCTATTATAGTGTGAAGTCCAAACTTAGGTCTATATACTATAAAGTTATCAATTGCTTTTATATATGTTTTTATCAATTCATCTTGTTGTAATTCTTTTTTTGTCTTCTTTTCTTTTTCTACAATAAATCCTGTTTTTTCTATTTCTTTATCTATTCTGTAAATTTCTTTGTCTAAAATTTCTTTTACATCTATTTCTTCTATATTTTCTTCTAAAGAGCATACAAATGATATTTCTTTTTCTTCATTTGCTTTTATTTCAATCTCATAAACACCTGGAACTGTATGGTTTTCCTCTGGATAAAATCCTCTTTTTTCCTCTTCTACATAAAACATATTTTTAAAGTCATCGTTTTCATGAGGAATGTATTTTCCTTCTGATAGATGCATATAAACTGGATTTTGAGACTTACCATCTATTACTACTTTTACTTTAGTTCCATTTATTTGTTGTTTCACATTATAATAATGTCCTGTGTTCATCGTATGGAAATCTCTAAAGTTCATAATAGGTGCTAATGTTAATTTTGCTTTGTATCTTCCATTTTTTATTTTATAATATACACCAACTGCATTTTGTCCATGTTCCATGCAAATACTTTTTTCAATTTCAACTCCATGTACTTTATATGTAAATATTGGATAGTAATTCCTTTCAAATGTTTCCTGATATTGATATCCATGAGAAATATATGATTGGCATATATTTGTGTATAAATTATATTGTTTTCCACGCACTTCTATTGATTCATCTAATTTTGACAAAATAACATATCTGTTTGCAGGTGGATTTAATGGTGCTATCAATAATCCATGATATTTTCTTGTATTTGCCCCAATAATTGTGGAAGATGCAAATCCTCCAATTCCATTTGTAATCACCCATTCTTTTGTGATTCCTGTTTCTAAATCTAGACTTTCCTTTGTAAATCTCATAATTATCCTCCGTATTTTATTTATTTTTTTGATTTTTTGTTATATAATTACTTTCATTTAAGGTCCTCATCATTTCTTCTTTCAATTCTGTTTTTGTTTTCATTCTTCTTCCTTTATTTCTATTGCTTTTAACATTTTTAGATTTTTTATTATTTTCCTTTTCTTCTAAGTTATCAGCATATGTTCTACTTTGTCTTCTTGTTGTCACATCTTTTTCTGTTTTTTTCTTAGCTTTTGCATCAGCTTCTTTTATAGACGCAATTCTTTCACTATATTTATTACTAAACTTACTTTTTCCTCTTGCATGTTTTTCTTTTGGTTTTACATTGTTTTTGTTTTTTCTTTCTGCTATTTTTTTCTTTTTGTTAATTCGTTTTTCTTCTTGTAATTTTGTATTTAGCATTAAATATTGTGGGTCATTCTGTTTATCTTGATATCTTAAATCATCACATATAAGTTCTATAACAGAGGCAGCCACCAAATTAGGATCATGTCTAATAAATGCATCATCTATCATAGAAAGATTTCGTTGTAAGAATTTAATTCCTTTTACCTTTTCTATGTCTTGCTCTACAAGATCTTGCCCCTCTAAATTATATTTTTTGATAAATTCTGGTATAATTTCTCCTGTGTCATAAATACAATAATCAATAATTCCTTGTCCACAATGCTCTATGATAGCATTTATATGATCTGCTACACTATAATTGTCTGTTTGTCCTGGTTCTGTCATAATATTACTAATATATACTTTAATTGCTGTACTTTCTTTTATTGCTTTATTAACGCCATTTACTAAAAGATTTGGTATAACATTTGTATATAAACTTCCTGGCCCAATAATGATACAATCTGCAGCCTTAATCGCTTCTACAACTCCTGGAGCTGGTTTACAATTGGCTGGACTGATAGTAATTCTATTAATTTTGGTTATTTTATCTAAAACTACTTCTGGTATTCTTGCTTTTTCTTCTACAACATATCCATTAGCTAATTCCGCAGAAATTTTCATTTCATCTAATGTGACTGGTATAACTTTTCCTACCATATTAATGACTTCATTGCTTTTTATAATTGAATCTGCAAAATTACCTGTTATTTCTTTCATAGCCAAAAAGTATATATCTGAAAAATCTAATCCTTTTAGTCTACCTGTGGTAAATTCATGATTTAATAATTTTTCTACTTGTTCTTCCTTTTTTGATAATGAAATAATACTATCTTTTATATCATTTAATGGTAATGTTTGTAATTCTTTTCTTGAATTTGTTATTTCTTCTCCATAATCTGATACAGTTGCAATTGCTGTTAAATTGTTAGTATATTTTTTTAATCCCATAAGAACTGTATTTAATCCAGTTCCACCACCAATTACTACAATATTAGGACCTCTATCATATACTGTTTTATTAAAAATTAGAGAGTTAATATTAACATTTTTTCTGTTTTCCATCCTCTCGTCTGATGACTCTATTAATACTTCCAATGTCCTTTTATTAATATATATCAAACCAAGAACAATTGCCACAAACCCTATGACAAATATGGCTACAACTTTTCCTACTTCTTGGAAAGATATCTCTTGCATAACTAGTATTTCTGCTATTCCATAACAACATAATACGATTCCTACTAAAATTAAGAATATCCATCTTTTCACTTTTGTACTTGATTTAAACCAATGCATAAAACCACTCATATTTTAGTCCTCTCCCATAATTTCTATTTCTAGTTCTATCTTCTTATTAAATTTTTCTTCTATTTTGTGTTTTACATATTCAATTAATTCTAATATGTCTTTTGCAGTTGCATTTCCTTTGTTTATAATAAATCCTGCGTGTTTACTAGAAACTTCTGCTCCTCCGATATGATATCCTTTTAAACCTGCATCATCAATTAATTTTGCTGTAATAAAATCTGTTCCTCTTTTAAAAGTACTACCTGCACTTGGATATTCAATTGGTTGGTTTTCTTTTCTGTATGTAACATATTCTTCCATTTTTTCTCTTATTTCTGCTTCTTCACCTTTTTGAAATTCCATTCGAACTTCTAATACGATATATTGATTTTCTTTTAACATACTTTTTCTGTATTCAAAATTCATATCTTCATTTTCAAATTCATGAATATTGCCATCATAATCCATACAAATAACATTACTAACAATATCTTTGAATTCCTTACCATGAGCACCTGCATTCATTCTAATAGCTCCACCAATTGTACCTGGTATCCCTGATAACTCTTCAAATCCAGTTATTGCATTTTTTAAAAGTAAATGTCCAAAAACAGAAATTTTTACACCTGCTCCAATACTAGCAAAGATTTTTTTATCTAAATTTATCATTTCAATTTTGTTGAATCTAATATTAATAACAATTCCCTTAATTCCACCATCTAAAACTAGTACATTACTGCCATTTCCAAGTATAGTCATATCTATATGTTTTTCTTTTGCAAATTTTAATATATGTCTTAAATCTTGTATATTATCTACTTTGATAAAACATTCAGCTGGTCCGCCAACTTTAAATGTTGTATGTTTTGACATAGGTTCATCAAATAATATGTTTTCTTTTGAAATACCTAATTGCAATATTTGTTTTTTTACTTCTTCTGTCATAAATACCTCCTTATTTTTAAGATGTTTACTATTTTAGTAAATATATAAAGGTATTCCAGTTCCTGTCACTTTTGTTGTATAATTAATAACTTCTCCAGTTTCATAATTTACAATGTAATCATCTTCTGAATCTGTGATTCCTAAATCTTCTAATCCACCATTTTCTGTTGATAAATAATAGTAGTTTTGATCATTTGTATCTTTTCTAGTAACTGTTTCTTCACTTGAAGCTTTTTCATTGTTTATATCTGATATTACATCATCCAAATTTATACTTGTTTGTGTAATAACTTCTCCTGGATAATCTTCATCTGTTAAATCTGCTTTGGTCTTTCGCTGTAATATAGCATTTTGGACAATTGCTAAATCACTTAACATTGTATTTTCTTTTGCCTCTTTTATTCCATCCATACCAATATTTACAGTGATACTTACTAATATAATTAAAACAATAATTGTAAGTGCTAATGCAATTAATGTAATTCCTCTTTGATAACATGTTTCACTTTTATTTGTATTTTCCATTACTCTTCTCCTTTGTTTCATTCTTTAATACTATATCATTTTTTCTATAGAATTACAAGGTATATCTATAATTATTTTGGCAAAACTCTTTATTTTTTCCATAATTTATAGTATAATATAAATAGTGTGAATAAGAAGGAGGATTTTACTATGTGGCAATTTTGGTTAATTGCTTCTGGAATATTTTTTATAGCAGAAATTATAACAACTGGTTTTCTCATATTCTGGTTAGGTATTGCAGGTCTTATTACAATGTTTGTTAGCATTTTTACAGACAATTTAATGATACAAGGAACAATTTTTGTTGTTCTATCTGCAATTTTAATTTTAGCCACTAAACCATTCGTTAAAAAATTTATCCATAAAAAAGAAGACACACTAAAAACAAACGCATTTTCCATTATTGGAAAGATAGCCATTGTTATAGAAGATATTGATTCTATCAATGGTGTTGGTCAGATTAAGGTAGATGGCGAAATATGGTCTGCAGAAGGACTTGATAGTTCAAATATTGAAAAAGGAACAAAGGTTAAAGTAGAAAAAATAAATGGTGTAAAAGCAATTGTTTCACCAATTAAAAATTATTAATTATATATTAAAGGATGTTGAAAAGGAGGAAGTTTTATGGCTTTTTTAATAATTTTACTTATTATCATCTTAGTTATTGCATTTATGTCAATAAAAATCGTTAAACAATCTGAGGTATATATCATTGAAAGACTAGGTAAATTCTACAAAGTAGCTGATGCTGGTCTTACAATTATTATTCCATTTTTTGATCATATAAGAAGTGTTGTAAGCTTAAAACAACAAACAATGGATATCCCACCTCAAAGTGTTATTACAAAAGATAATGTTACAATTACAATTGATACAGTAGTATTCTATCAAATAACAGATCCTGCAAAAGCAGTATATGAAATTCAAAGTTTAAAGAAAGGTATTGAATATTTAGCTATCACTACTATCCGTGATATTATTGGTAAAATGGACTTAGATGAAACATTTAGTTCTAGAGATGGTATTAATACAAAATTAAGAACTGTTCTTGATGAAGCAACAGATAGATGGGGATGTAAAATTGATAGAGTAGAAATTAAAGATATTGAACCACCTTCTGATGTTCAAGATGCTATGGAAAAAGAAATGAACGCAGAAAGAAATAAAAGGGCTTTAATTTTGGAAGCAGAAGCTCAAAGACAATCTGCTATTACAATTGCAGAAGGTAAAAAACAAGCTGCAATCTTAGAAGCTGAAGCAGATAAAGAAGCACAAATTCGAAGGGCTGTCGGTGAAGCACAAGCTATTAAAGAAGTTGCTGAAGCAAAAGCTAGAGAAATTCAAATGGTTTATGATGCTATTAAAAAATCAGATCCAGATGAAAAATTGGTACAATTAAAATCTTTGGAAGCTTTAGAAAAAGTTGCTGATGGAGAAGCAAATAAAGTATTTATTCCGTTTGAAGCTACTAGTGCTTTAGGTAGTTTAGGTGCTATTAAAGAAGTTATGGCAGAAGATAAAAAGGCAAAAACAACTAAAAATGCTGAATAATAATTTATTTTAAGTATTTTAGGGGACATATCTCAAAATAGGTTAGACCTGTTTTGGGATATGTCCCCTAAAAAATATTTTTTCATTCTTTTTGAAATTTTTTCTATACAATATGCTTATTATTATTTTAACCCATCAACTAGAACTCCATTTAAACATCCTAATATCATTATATTTATTTACAACTTCTTTATATTTATCATATTCTTCTTCCCATAATTCATTTGGCACTTTATCAAAAGCTTTAAAAATTTTCTCTGCCTCGGATAAATAAATAACTTGTTCTTGTGGTGTCATTTTCTCATATTGTTTCGCAAACATATATAGTTTATCTAACATTTGGTTAGCTTCAATAAAGCTCCAAAAATCTTTTACATTCATTCCAAATAATTTAATTTGCATAACTGCATATATAGCAAGAGCAAATATTATAAGTATTAGCATATATATCACTATGAGTAATATCATTTTTTTCACCTCTTAGTTGGCTTTTGTATGATTATAGCAAATTATTAAATTTTCTTTTACTAAATCTTTATTATTATATCACATTTAAATTATTCCTGTAAAGCAATATATTATTACTTTGTTTTTATAGCAGAGGCAATTAATCCTACAAATAATGGTGCAGGTCTATTTGGTCTTGATTTTAATTCTGGATGAAATTGCCCACCTATAAAATAAGGATGTTTTGGGATTTCTACCATCTCAACTAATAAGCCATCTGGAGATGTTCCTGAAACTTTTAATCCGGCTTTTTCTAATCTTTCTTTATAATCATTATTATATTCAAATCTATGTCTATGTCTTTCTGAAATTTCAGTTGTACCATAAAGTTCTTGTGCCAATGTTCCTTCTTTTATAACACATGGATATGCTCCTAACCTCATAGTTCCACCTTTCTTATGTACCTTCTTTTGCTCTTCCATAATATGAATAACTTGATTTTTTGTTTCTTTATTAAATTCTTCTGAATCTGCATCTTCTATTCCTAATACATTTCTTGCAAACTCAACAACAGCCATTTGCATCCCTAAACAAATTCCTAAAAATGGAATATTGTTTTCTCTTACATATCTAACTGTTTCAATCATACCATCTATACCTCTATCTCCAAATCCTCCCGGAATAACTACACCATCAATTCCTTTTAACTGCTCCTTTGAATTTTCTCTTGTAATTTTTTCAGAGTCAATTAATTTTACTTTTACTTTTACATTATTTACAAATCCTGCATGGTGTAAACTTTCAATAACAGAAATATAGGAATCTTCTAGTTTTACATATTTTCCGACAAGTCCAATTGTTACAACTTTGCTTTCATCTATTTTTCGAATGTTTTCAATCATTTCTTCCCATTTTGCATTATCTGGAATATAATTTTCTAAATGCAAATGATTGCATACTTCTCTTGCAAGCCCTTCTTCTTCTAACATAAGTGGTACTGCATAAAGGCAATCTGCTGTCTTATTTTGAATAACACTTGACTTTCTTACATTACAAAATAGAGATAGTTTCTCTCTTATAGTTTCTGGAATATCACTTTCTGTTCTACAAACTAATATATCTGGTTTAATTCCTAAGCTTTGTAATTCTTTTACAGAATGTTGTGTTGGCTTTGATTTTATTTCATTAGAACCAAATATATATGGCAACAAAGTTACATGAATATATAAAACATCTTCTTTATTTTTTTCTAATCCTACTTGTCTGATAGCTTCTATTATAGAAAGTCCCTCAATATCTCCAACAGTTCCTCCAATTTCTGTTATAACAATATCTGTATCTGTATCTTCAAAACCATAAATTTTTTCTTTAATTTCATTAGTAATATGAGGAATTACTTGTACTGTTTTTCCTAAATAATCTCCTCTTCTTTCTTTTTCTATAACACTTTGATAAATTTTTCCCATTGTAATACTAGAATTACTTGTTAAATTCTCATTTATAAATCTTTCATAATGTCCTAAATCTAAATCTGTTTCAGCACCATCATCTGTTACAAAAACTTCTCCATGTTCATAAGGATTCATTGTTCCTGGATCTACATTTATATATGGATCGAACTTTTGAATTGTTACTTTATACCCCCTATTTTTTAATAGTCTTCCTAAGGATGCTGCTGTAATACCTTTTCCTAATCCTGATACAACACCACCTGTTACAAAAATGTACTTTGTGTTCATTTGCTACTCCTTTCTAAAAAATAACTGGATTTAAATTTATAGGAAATAATTCTCGCTTTATGAGAACTTTTTCTAATTATCTATAGTTTTTATTTATAATTAAAAAAAGATTAAAAAAATTTCCCTCAAAACCGGTTTTTTTTTAATCTATTCCTATTTTAACATTTATTTATATAAAATACAAGCAATTTTAGGAATTTTTTAAATTTTGCCTTACTTTTTCAGAGTTAATATGGTAACAAGATGTGGAGGTATATTATTCAATTTAAAATAATATACCTCCACATCTTGTTACCATATTAACTCTGAATTGTAATCGCTCTTGCAATTAAAGCCTTAATATTTATACCTTGTTCAGAAAACATTTTTTCATGTTCTGTTTCTATATTGTTCTCAAATATAGGTTCTGAATGTAAATCATAAGTTTTACTAATCACTTCAAATCCAGCATCTTTAAAATATACTAGGCTAGAATTAAATAAATCATCATCATCTGTTTTAAAATAGATTTCACCACTATTTTTTAGAAAAGTTTTATATTTTTCTAGTTGTATTGCATGTGTTAACCTCTTCTTTCTGTGCTTTCCTCTTGGCCAAGGATTGCAAAAATTAATATAAATTCTTTCTATTTGGTCTTTCTCTTCTAAAATTAATAAGATACGTTCTATATCAAATCTAGTTAACACAATATTTTTAGGTTCTATATTTTTTTCTTTATATTTTGCTTCCACATTTCTTTTTGCCAGACCTAACATAGCATCTATTAAATCAATTGCTATATAATTAATATCTAAATTCTCTGATGCTAATTCTGATATAAATTGTCCTTTTCCACATCCTAATTCTAGATGGATTGGATTATTATTCCCAAAATATTCTTTCCATTTTCCCTTCATTTCTTCTGGATTGTCTATATAAAAAGAACTTGCTTCTAATTCTGGTCTAGCCCATTTTTTGTATCTAATTCTCATAATTATACCTTTCTTTATTTTAGATATTTTTAAAGTTCACATACTAATTCATTCATTAATGTTTTTACAGAAACAATTTCTTTTACTTTTTCTACATTGCTTCCACAAAAAATTAATCCTTCACTTATATTTCCTTTTACTGAATTAATCAATGCTTTTGTAATACAATATGGTGTACTTTCTACACGACAAGTTTTGATACATTGATAACACTTACTAATTTTACATTTTTCTTTTTCTGTTTTTTGTATAAAACTATTAAAAATTGCTCTTCCTGGCATACCCACTGGGCTTTTTATAATTTTTATATTCTCTTTTTGAGCATTAATATATGCTTGTTTAAATTCTTCTGATGCATCACATTCATTTGTAGCAACAAATCTTGTTGCCATTTGAACCCCATCTGCTCCTAAATCCAGAAATTTTTTTATATCTTTACTATCCCATATACCACCAGCACTAATAACAGGTATTTCTTTTCCTGTTTCTTTTTCCACTTCTTTGATATAGCTCACAATTTCAACTGTTATATCTTCTAGTTTAGGTTTGTTATTTTCTTCTAATTCTTCTTGTTTGAATCCTAAATGTCCTCCTGCTTCTGGCCCTTCTATCACAATCATATCTGGTACATAATTATATTTGCTCATCCAATGCTTGACAATCAATTTACAACATCTTAATGAAGAAACTATTGGTGCAATTTTTGTTTTTGTTTCCTTTACATATTCTGGTAAATCTTTTGGAATTCCTGCTCCAGATATTATTAAATCTATTTTTTGTTTTACACATTCCCTAACTAGACTTGCATATTCTTTCATTGCCACCATAATATTAACACCTAATATTTTATCTTCACCAGCTATTTCTCTTGCTTTTTGTATTTCTTTGCTAATTGCTCTTAAATTTGCTTCATTAGGATTTTTATCAAAATCAGGTTCTTGATATCCAATATCTGCAGTAGAAATTATACCAATTCCACCTTCTTTACTAACTGTTCCTGCTAATTTGTGTAATGAGACTCCTACACCCATTCCACCCTGAATAATGGGATATTTAGATGTTTTGTCTCCTAATTTTATTCCTTTCATTATATTCCTCCTTTGCTAATCAAATTCATTTGTTTATTATAAATTTTTATCTAACCATCTAGTTTTCTAGACTAGATTATCACTTTATAGTAACTTTGTCAATATTGACTATCTATTCAAATAATGGTAATATATACATATAATTTAATATTTTTCAAAAAATATTAGTGTAAAGGATGAAGAAATATGAATAAAAATGTAAAAATACATATACCTAGATGGAAAGAATTACCTAATGTAGACTTATATTTAGATCAAGTAGTTACATTAGTAAATGAAACATTATCTACTTTTCTATCAAGTCAAAATTCTGAAGAAGATTTACCAATTTTAACTAAAAACATGATTAACAATTATGTCAAAAACAAAATTGTAGAACCACCTATAAAGAAAAAATATACTAGAAATCATTTAGCAAAATTTTTTGTTATTTGTGTTTTAAAAGAAGTTTATAAGATGAATGATATAAAAATATTAATAAACTTAGCTTTGGAAAGTACACCAATTGAAATTGCATATGATAATTTTTGTAAATTATTTGAAAAAGCATTAGATTGTGTATTTGAAAAAACAGACTTTATTGATAATTATTCTACGAATGACAAAAAATATTTGTTAAAATCTGTTTTGCTTTCTTGTGCATATACAATTTATACAAAAAAAGAAATAAGTGAAAATTAATTCATTTATTTCTTTTTACATAATTTAATTTTTAACATATATGTGGCTAAGATAAAAGCCGATTTTTCCTATACAATAAAAAAAGAATTATTCTATATTTTTAAATTGTATAAAATGAATTCTTTTTATTTATAATATTAAGCAAATTTCATAATTTCTTCTTTTTTTATAGGTCCTTCTCTTTGTATTTTTATATTTTTACTTGTACAATCTACAATAGTACTTGCTTCTCCAAATATAACATTTCCCTCAACCATTCCATCAAGCATAGGACACATTTTTTCTATTTCATCTAAGTTTTTACATGGTGTTTCTCCACTTTTATTTGCACTTGTTAAAAACAATGGTGTACCTACTTCTTCTATTAACTTTCCTAAAAATTCAGAAGGTGCCATTCTTATAGCAAATTCATGTGTTTCTCTAATACCTGCATTATTAATATGTAAGGAGGTATCAGAAATTTTATTTAATACCAATGTAATTGGACCTGGCATAAATGTTTCTATTAACTTTTCAACCTTTGCATCAACTATTGCAATATTTTTTATTTGTTCTAAGTCACTACATACAATAGGAAAAGATTTGCTAGCAGGTCTGTTTTTTATTTTTACTAATTTATCATAAGCTTTATCTGAATTAATTTTTGCACATATTCCATATAAAGTATCTGTTGGTACACTAATTACTCCATCATTTTTTAGAATTGTTGCTATTTCTTTTATTTCATTTTGTTTATATCTTTTCATTTTACACCCCCTTATACAGAAGTAAAAATATATATAAAATATACAATAATTAAAATCATTCCTAAATTGCGATTTAATTCACTTTTCTTATTAAATGTTGCAATAGCTTGCAAGAAAATAGTTATTAACATTAAAATTATTAAGGCACTATTAAAATTTGTAGCAAATGTTAATGGATTAATAATTGCTCCTAGTCCAATCAATAGACATAGATTAATAATATTTGAACCTGATATATTTCCTAATAATAAATCTGTTTCATCTTTTCTAGCAGATATTATTCCTGTCATAATTTCTGGTAAAGCTGTTCCAACTGCTACGATTGTCATACCAATAAATCTTTCTGATAATCCCCATCTGGTTGCAATCATAACAGAATTATCAACTACAAAATCAGCTCCAAATTTTAATCCTAAAATACCTAAAACTAAATATAATAAAATCATTCCAATAGAATAATGTTCTTTTGATTCTACTTCTTTTATTCTTTCTTCATCTATTTTTTCATTGTGTATTTTTTTCTCTTCATGAATTGTGTATAAAATATACGCAATCATGCAAAGTAATAAGATTACACCTTGCCCTCTTGTAATAGTTTGTGCATCTCCTAATTTTTCTGTGTTTCCTAAAAATAGCAATACTATCATAGCTACAAGTCCCATTGGAAGATGTCTATTTATAATACGCTTGTCAAATTTTACTGGTTTGATAATGCTCGTGATTCCTATAACTAGTAGAAAATTACAAATACAACTACCAATGGCATTACCTATAATTAAATCAGAATGCCCCTCAGCTGCAGAAGTAATAGTAATAAATATTTCTGGTAATGATGTCCCTACTGCAACAATTGTTAATCCTATAAGCATTTCTGATAGTCCAAATCTTTTGGCAATACTAATTGCTGCTCTTACTAAAAAGTCTGCTCCTTTTATTAAAAATATAAAACCTATAATGATTAATATAATTTCTGAAATCAATTAATTTCTCCTTTCTTTTGTATTCAGTATGTAACTAATCTCTTGTTTTTATTCTCATATAGATTAATATAAATTTTGAAAAATGTCAAATTGAACATTGGGGACAGGTCAAATCGTTCATTTTTTGAACGATTTGACCCGTCCCTATTGTTCATCTATTGTTGATATACCTAATGTAATTTCTTCTAGTACATCTAATACTGCTCTTACAGTATCTAATGCAGTAAATGTTGGTACATTATTTTGTGTAGCACATCTTCTAATATAAGTTCCATCTGTTTCTGTTTCTATAGAATCAATATTTCTTGTATTAATAACATAACTTACATATCCTTTTCTTAAAGATTCTAGGATTTCATCACTACCTTCACTAATTTTTTTCTTTATTCTTGTTCTGATACCTTGTTCCTTTAAAAATTTAGCTGTTCCTTCTGTTGCTTCTATATTAAATCCTAAATTATAAAATCTTCTAATTAATGGTAATGCTTCTTCTTTATCTTTATCTGCTATTGTAACAAATATGGTACCATAATTAGCAAGTTTCATTCCAGAAGATTGAAGTGCTTTGTATAATGCTCTCGTTAATTTTTTATCATATCCAATAGCCTCTCCTGTTGATTTCATTTCAGGAGATAGTGTAGCATCTAAGCCTGATAATTTTGAGAAAGAGAATGCTGGTGCTTTTACATACCATTTTTCTTTTTCCTTTGGATATACCTGTGTAATACCTTGGTCTTTTAATGATTTTCCAATCATAACTAATGTTCCAATATCTGCCAATGAATATCCTGTTGCTTTTGAGATAAATGGTACTGTCCTTGATGACCTTGGATTTACTTCTATTACATAAACATCTTCATTTTTGTCTACAATAAATTGGATATTATATAGTCCAATAATACCAATTCCTAGTCCTAGTTTCACTGTATAATCTAAGATTGTATCTTTTGCTTTTTGACTAACACTAAATGTTGGATATACGCTAATACTGTCACCTGAATGAATTCCAGTTTTTTCAACATGTTCCATAATACCTGGTATAAATACATCTTTTCCATCACATACGGCATCTACTTCTAATTCTTTTCCTGTTATATATTTATCAACTAATACAGGTTGTTCTGTATTAATTTCCACAGCTGTTTTTAAGTATTTTTCTAATGCTCTCTGATTAGAAACTATTTGCATTGCTCTTCCACCTAGTACATAGCTTGGTCTTACTAAAACTGGATATCCTATTTCTTTTGCAACTTTTATTCCATCTTCTATATTTGTTACAGCTTCTCCCCTTGGTTGTAATAAATTTAATTTTTTCATAATTTTTTCAAATGCGTCTCTGTTTTCTGCTCTTTCAATTGCATTTACATCTGTACCAATAATTTTAACTCCTAATTTTGAAAGTGGTCCTGCAAGATTAATTGCAGTTTGTCCACCTAATGCTGCTACTACTCCTTCTGGCTTTTCTAATTCTACAATATTCATAACATCTTCTACTGTTAGTGGTTCAAAGTATAGTTTATCACTAGTTGTATAGTCTGTTGAAACAGTTTCTGGATTGTTATTTATAATGATTGCTTCATATCCTGCATCTTTAATTGTTTTTACAGCATGTACAGTAGAATAATCAAATTCTACACCTTGCCCTATTCTGATTGGTCCTGCACCTAAAACAATTATTTTTTTCTTGTCACTTATAATTGATTCATTTTCTTCTTCATATGTAGAATAAAAATATGGTACATAACTTTCAAACTCACTACTACAAGTATCAATCATTTTATATACTGGATATATTTTATTTTCTTTCCTTAATTCATAAATATTTTTTTCTTTTTTCTTCCATATTTTTGCAATATATTTATCGCTAAAGCCCATTTTTTTAACAGTTTTTAATGTATCAATATCACCTACATTTTTCTTTAATACTTTTTCCATTTCTACAATATTTTTAATTTTTTCTAAGAAAAACATATCAATTTTTGTTGTATCATAAATTAATCCTACATCGACATCTCTTCTCATTAATTCTGCAATAGCATAAATTCTATCATCTGTTCCATCTTTTATATATTTCATCATTTCTTCTGTTTCCATATTATCAAATTTTTTATGATAAATATGACATACTCCAGTTTCTAATGACCTTACTGCTTTTAATAAACTTTCTTCAAATGTTCTTCCAACACTCATAACTTCTCCTGTGGCTTTCATTTGTGTACTTAATTTTTTTGAAGCAAGTGCAAATTTGTCAAATGGAAATCTTGGTATTTTGCAAACCACATAGTCTAATGCTGGTTCAAAACTTGCTGGTGTATTTGCTAATGGTATTTCTTCTAGTCTCATTCCAACTGCAATTTTTGCTGAAACTCTAGCAATAGGATATCCACTTGCTTTTGACGCTAAAGCTGATGAACGAGATACTCTTGGATTTACTTCTATTACATAATATTTGAAAGAATGTGGATCTAATGCAAATTGAACATTGCATCCACCTTCTATTTTTAATGCTCTAATAATTCTTAATGCACTATCTCTTAATAATTGATATTCTTTGTTTGTTAATGTTTGACTTGGTGCTACAACAATAGAGTCACCTGTATGTATACCTACTGGGTCTAAATTTTCCATATTACAAATTGTTATTGCTGTGTCATTATGGTCTCTCATTACTTCATATTCAATTTCTTTATATCCTTTAATACTTTTTTCTACTAGTACTTGATTTACTGGAGAAAGTTTTAAAGCATGTTTAATCAAATCTTTTAATTCTTGCTCATTATCTGCAAAACCTCCACCTGTTCCTCCCAGTGTAAAAGCCGGTCTTAAAACAACTGGATATCCTATTTTTTTAGCAGCATCAATACCTTCTTCTTCTGACTCTGCAATAATAGATTCTAATACAGGTTCACCTAATTCTTGGCATAATTCTTTAAATTTTTCTCTATCCTCTGCCTTTTCGATACTTTCACTACTTGTTCCTAGTAACTCTACCTGACATTCTTGTAAGACTCCTTTTCTATATAATTGCATGGCAATATTTAATCCAGTTTGTCCACCTATTCCTGGTAAAATTGCATCTGGTCTTTCATATCTAATGATTTTTGCAACATATTCTAATGTTAATGGTTCCATATATACTTTATCTGCAATTGTTGTATCTGTCATGATAGTTGCTGGATTTGAGTTTACTAATATAACTTTATATCCTTCTTCTTTTAGTGCTAAACAAGCCTGTGTTCCTGCATAATCAAATTCTGCTGCTTGTCCAATTACAATTGGTCCAGAACCAATTACTAGTACAGTTTTTATATTTTTTCTTTTTGGCATTTTATTCATTCCTTTCTTTTTTAACAACTTCTATATTTTTTTTAAACTGAATTCGAAAAAGAATTAGTATATTGCTAGGAAAACGAGATTTGAATTTATGAGACATATGCTTTATACATTGATTAAATTCAAATCTAAGTTTAACGATGCAAGATGAGATGATGATTATCTTTCGAATTCTTCCATTATTTTAATAAATTTATCAAATAAATACCCACTATCCTGTGGTCCTGGTGAACTCTCAGGATGATATTGTACACTAAAAACTTTATCTTTTTTACATTCAACACCTTCAATTGTATTATCCAAAATATTTTTATGTGTAGCTACCAAATCCGTTTTTTCTAAAGATTTCTCATCTACTGCATAGCTGTGATTTTGACTTGTAATCTCTATTTTATCTGTTTCCAAATTTAATACAGGGTGATTTCCACCTCTATGTCCAAACTTCAATTTATATGTTTTTGCACCATATGCTAAACTAATCATTTGATGACCTAAACATATTCCAAAGATTGGATATTTTCCTCTTATTTCTTTTACAAGTTTAATAACTTCTTTTACATCTTCTGGATCTCCTGGTCCATTTGATAAAAACACTCCATCTGGTTTTAAACTTTCAATTTCTTGTGCTGTTGTATTATATGGCACAATTGTTACATTACAACCTCTACTATTTAAACTTCTAACAATATTTAATTTAATTCCACAATCTACTGCTACAACATTATATTTATAATTGGTTGTTCTAGAATACCATCTTTTTTTACAACTTACTTTTGATACTGCATCTTTTGGGATGTCATATTCTTTCAATTTCTTTAATGCTTCATTTTTACTTGTATTTATATCTGTAATAATAACTTTTCTAGTTCCTTTATTTCTGATACTTCTTGTTAATTTTCTTGTATCAATTCCTGAAATTCCTGGTATATCGTTTTCCTCTAAATATTCTGATAATGTTTTTGTGTAGCGGAAATTACTTGGCAAATCATTATATTCTCTTACTACCATTCCACCAATAGTTGGTTGTTTTGTTTCATAATCTTCATCTGTAATTCCATAATTTCCGATTAATGGATATGTCATTACTACCATCTGATAGGTATATGATGGGTCTGATACTATTTCTTGATATCCTACCATTGAGGTATTAAATACTATTTCACAAATTGATTCTTTGTCTGCTCCAAATCCATAACCAAAATATTCTTCTCCATCTTCTAGTACAATTTTTTTGTTGAATTCTTTCATTATTAACCTCCATTTAAATATAAATTTATATTTTGACAAAAAAAAATAAGGAATAAAACCCTTATTTTAAAATAGAAATGAAAATAAAGCAACTATTAAAAAAACAGTTGACATATGTATGTAGTTGATTTTTTTAAAATAGTTCTTCATTTTCCTTGCTCCTTTATGTTTTATATCTTTTCTATTATATCAGAAATTATATATAGATTGCAACATTTTTTCTTAGGAATTTTTTATTTCTTTATGAATGAGTTACTTCCCAGAGCTATTATCCAACCTTATATAAGCAATAATAGAAATTATTATCTATATCCTTCTTTGTCATCATCCCAAGAATTTGGTTCATAAACAGTTCCTACAAACCAGATTTCATTTGTGCTTTTATCTTTTATAAAAAATAAAAATGGTCTATCTATCTTAATTTCTTCTGGTTCATTATTTTCTCCTATACTTGCAGTTGATTTTATTGTGATTACTGTAACTGCTGCTGCTTTTATTCCTTCTTCAGTAAAATCAATATCTGCCTTGTGCGAAGCATCACTGACAAAAAGTTCTGTATCTGAAATATTTGAAAAATCTGCTAGATTTTCATTAAAAGCATCTGTAATTCCTAATTCCATTAAATCATCTTTTAAAGATAAATCATAATCAAATGAAAATTTTGGTATAGAAATCTTAACACCATTTTTTGTTTCTGAAGCTAATGTTAAATTTTCTAGGATTGTATCGAACTCTCCCATATTAAATGTTTCTATATATTCTGACAGATTATCTTCTGGCATTATTACAACAAATTGTAATTGTGTATCATCATATTGCTTTAAATCCATTGTTAATACCGTAATCTCTCCATCGTTGTAATATCCAAACTCATCATCACTTGTTCTTTTATGCATTGTAGTTGCTGTCATTACATTACCATCTTCTAAATAGAAATCTGCTCCATATGTATCACTTGCATCAAAATTACTTGCCCACTCCATATCAATAGCTAAAGCATTAATAAGAATCATGTTAGTGTTTGGGTCTTGAACAACACTGTCATTCAAGATATTTTTTATAATTCCTAAAGTTTTGTCTTCAATCCAATTATTTATATTAGTAGCATTTGTAAATGGATCAAAATTGACTTCTGCATTATATTTTTCAGTTAATGTGTTTGTATATTCTTCTTTTACATATTCAGCAAATGTATCTCTAATATAAACACTATTTGCTAAAGATAATACTTCGTCAATTGTGTTATATTTTGTTAAACTTAAATCTCCTATTATATTTTCAATTTGTGTTTTTGTATTTCCATCTGCTCCTTCATTTAACATATTTAAAGCATATTTTATAGATAATGGACTATATATCATATTTTGTCCTTCATTTTCCAATTTTAAAAATTCTATTGCAAAATCATTTTCTTCATCTTGTTTGGTTGTTCCGTTTCCTGTTATTGTAGGTATTGTTATTTCAGTATTTTTGCTAATTATTATTGCAAAACCTACTACTA
>CAYVCM010000012.1:0-26908 GCA_964449925.1 uncultured Clostridium sp. | reverse complement strand
ATGTGCTATTATTGCAATATTTCTAATGTTTTGGTTGTTCATTTTAATACTCCCTCTCTTTTTCTCATTGTGTCTCATTGGGGACGTTTCTTTTTGAGACATTTTTATGTAAAGTTATAACCTTTATCTCTAATTCATTAATATACAAAATAAGAATATTATTTATAAATGTAAAATTGCATTTTACAATTTTACATAAAAATGTCTCAAAAAGAAACGTCCCCAATGAGACACCCAATGAAATATCATACACCAAATAGTCTATTTTGTCAACTCAATAATATTATCCATAATTTCTTCTGTTACTTTTTCTAAAACCTCTTTGTCTTTATTTCCTTTATATTCACTGTAATCTAAAGGTTTTCCATAAGTAATTGTGATTTTATGATGTCCTTTTGTTCCTCCTTTTATACCACAAGGTATAACTTTTGCTCCACTTCTTATTGCAAAAAAGGCAACACCATCTTTTACTTTTTCTCCTTTTTCTAATCCATTTCTTGTTCCTTCTGGGAATAAAGCAATACATTTTCCTTCTTTTAAATCTTTTAAAGATGCTTTAATTGCAGAAACATCTTTTTCATCTCTTTTTACTGGTATTGCTTCAAATGCCCACCCTAAGAAAAGCAAAAATTTATTATTCCTTAATTCTTCCTTATATAAAAATTTCATATCTCTTTTTGCAGTAGCAACCATTAGTGGAGGATCTAAATAACTTCTATGATTTCCACAAAATATTAAGGCACCATCTTTAGGAACATTTTCTAACCCTTTAATTTCTGTTTGATAGAAAATTTTAAACCAAATATATAAAGCACCTCTTACAATCCACTTTATTATTTCCTTCATTATTTTTTTCATATTTTATCTCCTTTGTCTTAAATTCATTTTCTATTTTATTTATTTTTAATTTTTATAATTTTTATAATTTCTATAATTTTTTCTACAACCTGTTCAATATTCAAATTAGTAGAATCTACATATATAGCATCTTCAGCCTTTTTTAATGGTGCAATTTCTCTAGTAGAATCTCTTTTATCTCTATCTTTTATACCTTCTAATACTTCTTCATAAGAACATTCTATTCCTTTTTCTTTATTTTGTAAAACTCTCCTTTTTGCTCTTTCTTCTGCTGTCGCATCTAAATAAATTTTTACATCAGCATTAGGAAATACAACTGTTCCAATATCTCTTCCTTCCATGATAACATCTTTATTTTTGGCAATATTTCTTTGCACATCTAATAATTTATTTCTTACAATTGGTAAAACAGATACTGGTGATACTAAACTATTAACATCATTTTCTCTAATTCTTTCTGTTACCTCTTCTTCATTTAAAAATATTTTTCCATCTGAATGCATTTCTATATTTATTTTATTTAACATTTCTTGTATTTTTTCTTCTTCTTCTATATCAATATTTTTTTGTATCATATTTAAAGCAACACATCTAAATGTTGCTCCTGTATCAATATTAACTAAACCTAATTTTTGTCCTACTAATTTGGTTATAGTTCCTTTTCCTGCACCGGCAGGACCATCAATTGCAACTATAAATGACATTTGTATTTCCTCTTTTCTTAAAAATTTAAACTTGTTTTAAAACAATTTATTATTCCTCTTCATTTTCTGGTACATAAATATTTTTTGCAACCACATCTAATTCTACAACATTCATGGCTGTTAATTTTTCTATTTCTTTCCTTGCTTTATCTTTAAAATCTTTAATTCCTTTTACTACATTATATCCATAAATAACAGTAACTTCTACATAAATCTTTGCACCTTCTCCATAGTTTTCCACTCTAGTTCTTGATATTTTATATATAGCTTGTGTTTGAATAGCAATATATTCTAATATTTGTCTAAATACTAAGTCAGATATTGTAAACTTACCTAAATAACTAAAAGTTGGTCTTATAATGGATTTTTCTGATATATATGGTTTTTTTCCTTTTCCATTTGACTTAAATATTTGTAAAGGATCTAATAAATATCCGGAAAAGTCTTTTTTAATTTGAAAGGTTGGTACTGGTATAACATGTTTTCCTTCTGTAACTCTAATTCTTCTTGCTGTCTCCATTTCTTGCTCTGTTGCAACATCTTTAATATAGATATATTCACTAATTTCTGGAAGCCCTAAATTAGCTGCTATTTTTTGTACCATACCATCAGATGTACCTAATATTAAAATACTTTGTGGCCTTTCTTTTTTTAATACCTTTATAATTTTATCTCTTTCTTCTTTTTCATAAAACAAAGCATGCTTTACTGTTCCGACTTTTGTTGGTGCTTTTTTTGCTGATTCACCTGCTAACACTTCATTTTCTTTAATTAACAATCCATCATCTATAATATAGTTTATGTTTTTTTCACTTGCTACCATTTGTGCACGATAACTTTTTCCTGTTCCTGATGGTCCAACAAATGCATATACTTTTATTTTATTTTTTAATAATTCATCTAATATCATATTAGTTTGTTGCTTTTAAATAACAACTTTCTCCTTCCTACTAATTTGTATAGCTTGTATTACTTAAAGTTGGATAACTAAATGTCTTACCTCCTTCTGTAAATTGCCCACTTGAAGTATGATCTTGATCTATAATTTCTTTCCCTACTAAAAAATATTTATATTTTGATTGTTCACTTGCTGTTCCTCCTCCTATTACAACAGGGTCATCCCAAGTAGTGTCTACTGCATACCAACTTCCGTTTAATTGTACATAATTCCAAGCATGATTTTCTGTTTCTCCTTGTGAATTTGTTCCAGTTCCGATTACCATAACACAAGGTATATCTAATTCATCTAATAAATATTTGAAAGCTCTAGCATAACCTTCACATACACATTCTTTATTTATTAATGCTCCATAAATATTATATATATTTTCTTTAGATAGAGTGCTATCATAGCTAATATTGTCTACTAAATAATCATGAACCATTTTTATATCTTCATAGGTGTCTCCAGATTTATTTTCTAATACTTCATCTTTTACTTGTTCAATTAGTGCAATTGCTTGCTCTACTTTTTCTTGTGTATCAAATTCATCTGCTAAATAATTTGCTTCACTTCCAGAATTAATATATACATTATATGTTTTTTCTCCGTCCTTTTGTTGTAGTTTCTATATTTAGATACATTTTTTTAGGACTTAAATAAAAAATTTCTGGATTATCATATGTATATGCTTCTATCGCAGACTGATAGTATTCTCCTAATAATTCTTGCCCATCACTTTGTGATAACAAATCTGAAAAACTTGTTCCTAATTCAATTTGATAAGTTCCTGTTTTCATTTCTTCTTTATTACTCTCAAATGCTTTATATATAATTCTTGATTCTTCTTCTAGTTGATTGTAAAAATATCTATCTACTTGTACACTAGAATAATCTGTATTTGTACTACTACTTCTTTCTATTGAACTAATTGGATTTTCGATAATTTCTGGTACTTCTATATCATCTACTGTTTTGTCATCACTTGTAGTATCTGTTTCAGAACTTTCTACCAAAGAACTTGTTTCATCATCTTTTGATAATTCTTGAACAGCTATAATGGTAAATACAATAATTACTGAAAAAATCCCTATTATAACTAAAAATAATACTATTGAAACAACTTTATCAATTGCTCTTTCTTTCATATCTTATTTTCCTTTCATAACACTATGCTTTTATTATACCATTTTTGTTACATAAAAACTAGTATATTTTCAAAAAAATTAGCAATACTAAATTTAAGATAACATTATAATTCATAATATTTCATATTCTAAGGAGGAATAATATTATGAAAAGAAATAATAAATTAGGAGATTTGATATGAATTTAAAAGAGTTATTTTCTTCATTTTTCAGCTACACACCTGAAAATAAAGAAACTTACAATTTTAATTTAGTAGAAGACATAAATACAAAAGCATATCCAGATAGCTCATTAGGAGCTGAAGGAAATAAAAAAACAAAAATCTTTCCTAGTGTTAGTGTTAATTCAGATTACTTAAAAAGCAAGTATAATTTATTAATTAATTCTGATATCGTTTTTCGTGATTTTATCTTAAATGCCAGAGGAAAACAATACCATGCATTAATAATCTTTATTGATGGAATGGTTAATACAGAAATCATGAATGAATTTATTTTAGAACCACTTATGATGAGAAACAAAAATAATTTATTTGATAATTCTCAAAACAGAATTATTTCTGAAGCTGTCACTAACAATATTACAGTTAGAAAAGTTAAAAAATTCAAATTACCAAACTATATTACTAATTGCTTAATTCCACAAAACGATATCAAACAAATTTCTACTTTTGAAGATATTATATCTGGAGTCAATTCTGGAAACTGTGCCTTACTTGTAGATACTTTAAATGTGGCTTTTGATATTGAAGTAAAAGGATTTCAACAAAGAGGTATTGATAAACCAAGTAATGAAATTGTTATAAAAGGTCCTCATGAAGCTTTTGTTGAAAATATAAGAACAAATACATCACTTATTAGAAGATTTGTTAATAACGAAAATTTAGTTATAGAAAATTTGGATGTTGGAAATATAACCAAGACCAAATGTGGTGTTTGTTATATCTCTGAACTTGCAAATGAAGAATTGGTTGCAGAAGTAAAATTTAGAATGAATAATTTAGATGTAGATTCTGTACTTTCTGCTGGACAATTAGAACAATTAATTTCAGATTCTAGTAATTTGAATATTCCTCAAGTCATTTCCACTGAAAGGCCTGACAAAGCAGCAAGTT
The DNA here is from genome assembly GCA_964449925.1 of uncultured Clostridium sp. GTDB lineage: Bacteria > Bacillota > Clostridia > TANB77 > CAG-508 > CAG-269. The sequence continues at coordinate 22,143 of CAYVCM010000012.1, read as the reverse complement.
ATCTACTAGATGGTAGAGTTATTATATTAGTAAACGGCTCACCTTATGCTATTATCACACCTGGTATTTTATTAGATTTTTTAAGTTCTCCAGATGATAAAAACCAAAAAACATTATTTTCTAATTTTACCAAATTTATCAGAGGCATTGCTGCTTTTATTACTTTACTATTACCAGGCTTATATATTGCCATTACTAGCTTTCATCAAGAAATTTTACCAACAGAATTACTATTTTCAATTTTAGCCTCTCGTGCAAATGTACCATTTCCAATTATTTTTGAACTATTAGTTTTGGAACTTTCTTTTGAATTGATCCGTGAAGCCGGTTTAAGAGTTCCTTCACCAATTGGACCTACTATTGGTATTGTTGGTGCTTTAGTAATGGGACAGGCTGCTGTTAGTGCTGGAATTGTAAGTCCTATATTAATTATTGTAGTAGCAATTACAGGAACAGCTTCTTTTGCTATTCCAGATTATGCTTTTGGATTCCATCTACGAATTTATCGTTTTGCATTTATATTTTTAGGATACCTTTGTGGCTTTTTAGGTATTGCACTTGGTTTATTTGTATATATGGTATCTATGAGTGATTCTAAATCTTTTGGAGTTCCTTATACAGTAGGTGTTTCTCCTCTTGAAAAAGTAAAAGGTAGTTCTTATTACTTACCACCTATTGAAAAACGAGAATATCGTTCTAGTTTTTTAAACTCTAAAAAAGAAATGAAACAAGGACATATTTCTATGAAATGGAAATAAAATTGGCTTTTTGGATAATATTTTGTAGACTAAACATGTAATTTTAATGAAAGGAGTTTATATGGAAACCTCTAAAATAACTGCTTCTGAAGCTATTAGTATAGTACTTGGAATTTTTGTAGCACATACATTGGTATCTCTTCCCAAAAGCTTACTTGAGACAACTAAAACAGCTACTTTAATAAATTTAGTTTATGTTGGTATAATTGCATTATTAGTAGTTTTTCTCATTTATAAATTATTAATTAAATTTCCACGGTAATGATATTGTAGATATTGCTGAATATCTGGGTGGAAAAAAATTAAAAATATTTATAGGAATAATATTTATTTTTTATTTTCTATTTAGTAGTAGCATTTTACTTAGAAATTTTTGTGAATGTTTAAAAATTGTATATTATCCAATGACAAGTATAATTTTTATTATATTGACCTTTGTTGTTATTATTTGCATTGCTTTACACCACAAGTTTGCATCTATTGCCAAAGTTAATTTATTAATTATTCCTTTAGTAATAATTAGTATTATTTTCTTATTTGTAGCAAATCTTGAAAATTTTTCGTTTTACAATATCTATCCAATATTAGGTGACGGCATATTTAACATATTTGTAACAGGGTTAGGAAATTTAGGTGCTTTTGGTGGTATTACTTTGTTATATTTTATTCCTCCATATTTAAAAGAACCACAAAAAATGAAAAAAATTTATCTAAGTTCAGTATTGCTAGGAACAATGTATTTTATATTATGTGTTTCTATTATTCTTTTTATGTTCCGTTCTTTAATGTATACAGATCAAATTATGCCTTTATATTCTGCTGCAAGATATATTGAATTTGGAAACTTTTTTCAAAGATTAGAATCTGTTTTCCTTTTAATATGGATTTTACAAATGATATGTTATTTAACAATTGTTGCTAAAATTTCTCTTTCTATATTTAAAAAAATTACTAATATAGATAACGAAAAACCTATTATTTTTGTTTTTGGATTACTTATTTTTGCAATTAGTTTACTACCAAAAAATTATGCCATTTCAAATTTAATTGAAGATTTTATTTATCGTTATATGGTAATTATCATTTCTATTTTTTTAGGATTATCACTTTTAATCCTTGCATATTTCAAAAAAAGAAAGAAAAAGGAGTTGAACACAGATGCTCAAAAATCTATTTAAAAAAATCTTTATTGTTATTCTAATCATTGTATTATTAATAGCCTTCTCTAAATCTTATGCAACTTTAAATATTGATAATTTGAGTGTCGTTGTTGCTATTGGAATTGATGTTTCTGACCAAAATTATTTACAGATTAGTTTTCAATTTACCAATCCATCATCTGTTTCTGAATCTGGAACATCTGAACAATCTCCTTCTACCATTTATACGGTTGATGCCTCTTCTATCAGTTCTGGCATTAATTTAATGAATACTTATATAGGAAAATCTATCAATCTTTCTCATTGCAAAATAATTGCTTTTTCAGAAGAAATTGCAACTCAAGGTATTTCTGATGAAATTTATACTTTTATTAATGATACACAAATTAGACCTTCTACAAATATTGTTATTTGCAAGACTTCTGCTAGATATTATTTGGAACATTCAAAACCATTATTTGAAAATTTAATTACAAAGTATTATGAGGTTTTTTCCGCTTCAGGTAGTTATACAGGATTTACTACAAATGCTACAATTGGAGATTTTTTTGACAGTTTAACCTGTAATTCTTGTGAGCCTTATGCCATATTAGGTGGGGTTACAAACGATTCTACCGAATATTCTGGTGCTACTAATTCAGAAAATGATACAACAACCAAAGCTAATTCCTCTTCTTTGTCTGGACAGTCCACAGCTGAAAATACTGGCTTAGCAGTTTTTAAGGATGATGTTTTAGTGGGAGAATTAAATGCCATAGAAACTTTATGCTTTTCTATAATCAGCCATCAGGTGGACGGCTTTTGGGTTTCTGTTCCTAGTCCTAATGAAATAAATTCTTATATAGATTTATATGTAACACCATTGACTTCTCCTGATATAAATGTAAGTATTTCAAATGGAACACCTTATATTACTATAAATTGTAGTTTTAGTGGTAGAATTTATTCTATGGATGATGATTCTAATTATTTGAGTGATGATATTTTAAGTCAAGTATCAAATTCTTGTAATAGTTATTTGGAATCAATTTTAACTGAATATTTATATAAAACTGCTAAGTCATTGGATTCGGATATTAATGGTTTTGGAGAATTAGCAAGGGGGGATTTTTTGACAATTGATGAATTTGATGATTATGATTGGAGTGGTAAATATAAGGATAGTTTTTTTGATGTGAGTGTTGATTCTTCTATTCGTTCTTCTTCTATATTAACTGAAAGCTAGTTTTTGAAAGGAGTATTGTAGTATAAAGTTATGATTAGTGTTTTGGAGTTTATTGTTTTTATTTTGTTTTGTTTGTTTGTGCTAAAAGAGTCTGTTAGTTATGGTGTTTATGAGTATAAAAATGAAAATAGATTTGGTGGTATATTTGTGATTATGTTTTCTCTATTTTCTGTAATATTAAGTATTGTTGCAGTATGTCTTTCTTAAATGTAGTAACCTAAAAAATTTAGTAGATTAGCCACCTAGAAAATCCCTCTTTTGGGGTAACTCAAGCAATATATAATATAAAGCCATTCGCAATTTTGTATAAGCCAAATTTTCGTAGAAATTATACAAGAAAAAAGTGCGCCTCTCTCATTGTTGCTATAAAGCATCAGCAAAATGAGCATTCCTCACTTTTTTCTTTTACAATTTCTATACTCAAATTTAGATACGCAAAATTGTCTCATTTTTTTATATTATATATTGCTTGAGTTACCCCAAAAGAGGGATTTTCTAGGTGGCTAATCTACTAAATTTTTAGGTTACTATATTTTTTCAAAATCTACTGTTCTCATTAACTTACTAGCATCTTTAACACGAATACGAATTTTATCACCAATTTTAAAAGTCGTTTTAGTATGTTCACCAATTAACATCTTTCTATCCTCATCATAAATAAAATATTCATCGCCCAAATCATCAAACTGAATTCGCCCTTCCACAGTATTCTCCAATTCCACAAAAATACCAAAAGAAGTAACAGAAGAAATAATACCACTATACTCTTCTCCAATCTTACCTTCCATATATTCTGCTTTCTTAATATCTTCGCTTTCTCTTTCCACCTTTGTAGCAATCATTTCTCTTTCAGATGACTGTTCCGCTCTTTCTTCTGCCTGTTTTTTATACTCATCAACAAAAGAACTTTCCACATTATAATTTTCTTCTAAATATTTTGAAATAATTCTATGTATAAATAAATCTGGATATCTTCTAATTGGAGATGTAAAATGGCAATAATATTTGCTAGCAATCCCAAAATGTCCATCATTTTCAGCTTCATATCTTGCGATTTTTAATGTTCTTAATATTAAATTAGATATTACCTTTTCCTCTTCTCTTCCTTTTATTTCATCTAAAATTTTTGCAAATTCTTTTGGATATATATTATCTTTATTTGCCTTTATTCTCAATCCAAAGTTAAATAAAAATTTATTTAATTCTTGAACCTTTTCATAATCTGGTTTTTCATGAACTCTATAAATAAATGGTGCATCTAACCAGAAAAACTTTTCTGCAATTGTTTCATTTGTTACTAACATAAATTGTTCTATAATTTCATTTGCAAAGGTTGTTTCATATCTTTTTATATTTGTAACTCTTCCATCAATATCTAATTCAATTTTACTTTCTGGAATATCTAAATTCAAATATCCTTGTTCTAATCGTTTATTTTTTAATATTTGTGCTAATTCTTCCATTAGTTTAAATTCATCAATATAAGATTTATATTTGTTTATTATTTCTTCATCAGAATTATCTAATATTTTTTGTACATTTGTATATGTCATTCTTTCTGTTACACAAATAACTGCTTTGTAAACATCAGAAGATATAACTTCACCTTTTTGATTTATTTCCATACTGCAGGATAAAGTAAATCTGTCTTCTCCTGCATTTAAACTGCAAATTCCATTAGACAATTCTCTTGGAAGCATAGGAACTACTCTCCCTAGCATATAGATGCTTGTACCTCTTAATAATGCTTCTTGATCTAGTAAACTATTTGGTTTTACATAGTAACTGACATCTGCAATATGTACATCTAACTTGTAATTACCATTTTGTAATTTAGTTACTCTTACAGCATCATCTAAATCTTTTGCATCTTCTCCATCAATTGTAAATATAATCTCTTCTCTTAAATCTCTTCTATTTACAATTTCTTTTTCGTCTATTTTATTTCCGCATTTTTTTGCTTCTTCTACAACTTGTTCTGGAAATGTTGATGGTAAATTATGTTCTTTTATTAAAGACAACATATCTACTCCTGCTTGATTAACATTTCCTAATACTTCTATAATTTTTCCTTCTGCTTTTTTACCTTTTTCAGGATATTTCACTATTTTTACAAGAACTTTATGGTTATTTCTTGCTTTTCCAAAATTTTTCTTAGAAATAAAAATGTCTGTTCCAAAGTTTTTATCATCTGGTACTACAAATCCAAAATTTTTATGATTTTCAAAAATCCCTACTATTGTATCTTTTTCATGTTTTAAGATTTTTACAATCTTTCCTTCTGCTTTTTTTACTTTATTTTTTTCTTCTATTATTTCAATTAATACTCTATCTCCATTAAGAGCATTTTTTGAATACTCTTTGGCAATATAAATCTCGTCCTCTTGGTCTTCTATTTTTACAAACCCAAATCCTTTTTGATTTTTCTTGTAAATTCCATCATAATAAACCTTTTCTACTGGTCTATATTGGTTTTTTCTATTTTTTTGAATTTTTAATTCCATTTCTAATTTTCCTAAAATTCTTAAAAGTTCATTGTATTCACTTTTGGGTACATGCATAATCATTGCGATTTCTTTTGCTTTCATTGGTGCATAATCTTTGTCTTTTATTAAATTTAAAACTTTCAGTTCCTGTTCTTCCATTAACATTCCTCTCTTTTTTATTTTGAAATTCTTATTAAATATAGTTATAAATTTTGTATATAAAACCCTCTATATCATAAAAGAGCCAGTTTTATCAACTTGCTCTTTATTATTTATGCCATATATACAATACTTAATGCAATTGTTAATATTGCAAATACGATTGATAATATAATTGTCCATCTTTTTTGTTTTCCTTCTTTTGTTCTACTTTTATTTTTTTCAAAAAAGTTATTTGTTGATGAACCTGTAATTGTTGAAGATAAGCCTGAATCTTCTTTTGATTGTATTAGTGCTAATATAATTAATGCTACTGCTACTATAAAATATATAACAATTAATATCCATTTTGCAATTTCCACGTTTAAATCATTCCTTTCTCTAGCCTGTCTAAAATTGTTTTTTACATTTCTCTCAAATAATACTTTGATATTCTAACATATATTTTCTTAAAATGCAATATTTTTTAAAATTTATTTTTCTTGAATGATTTTATCAATAGATTGTTTTCTCATTTCTTTTATAACTTTACAACTATTATCTAATTTTTCTTGGTCTTTTTCATTTAACTCTAAATTCACTAATTCTCTTACTCCATTTTTATTAATAATAGCTGGTATTCCAATATAAATATCATCTTGTCCATATTCATTATCTAAATAAGTAGATACTGTTAAAATTGAGTTTTCATCATCTAAAATAGCTCTTACTAGCCTATTTAATGCCATACCAATTCCATAATAAGTTGCTTTTTTCTTTTCTATGATTTCATAAGCCGCATTTACTACTTCTTCATGAATTTTTTCTAATTTATTCATAGGATGATGATTATCTTTCATAACATCAATTATTTTTTTACATCCAATATAACAATGCTCCCATGGTACAAAAGATGAATCTCCATGTTCTCCCATAATGTACGCATGTACATTTTTGCTTGATATTTGTAAATAATGTCCTACAGTATATCTTAATCTAGCTGTATCTAAAACTGTTCCTGATCCAATTACTTGGTTTTTTGGTAAACCTGATACTTTTGCAACTACATATGTCATTAAGTCTACTGGATTACTTGCTACAACAATAATTCCTTTAAAACCACTTTTCATAATACTTTCAGTAATACCTTTTATAATTTTAGCATTTACTTCTGCTAATTCTAATCTAGTTTGTCCTGGTTTTTGTGCAACTCCTGCTGTGATAACAACAATTTGCGCATCTTTGCATTCATCATAATCCCCTGCTTTAATAGTCATTTTTTGTGGTGCATAAGGTAAGCCATGTGATAAATCCATTTCTTCTCCTATTGTTTTATCTTTGTCAATATCTATTAAAACAAGTTCTGATATTCCACCTCTATTTAGCATTGAATATGCCATACTCATCCCTACAAAACCTGTTCCTACTAAAACAATTTTTCCTTTTTTCATGTATATCATTCCCTTCAATTATTAATGTAGGATTCTTTATCATTTCTAAATTTAATTACTTACATATTAAATTTTTAAAAAATCCTATATTAGTATACTACTTTTTTCTTGAATTTAAAAGTTTTTTTATAGATTTGTTTTACTTTTTTTTATAGTTATGATATAATTTAGCAAATAATCAAAGTAAGGAGTGCTATTTATGAGTTCAAATTCAAATAATAATACTACTACTTTGGCTGAAAATAAGGTATTAATCCTATATATTTTAAATCTAATTAATGGAGATATTGTACAAGATGGATTATTTGAAATTATTTCTTCCATTAATAATTTAAATTATTTTTATTTTAAACAAATCTTAACAGATTTGATTGATTCAAAGCTAGTAGGTGTTTATACAAAAGAAGATGAACAAGTATTAAGAATTACTAGTGAAGGAAAAAATGCATATGTCTTAACAAAAGATGTTATGCCTGGTATATTAAAATTGAAAGCAGACAATACTTTTAAAAAAGAATTTAATAATATTGAAGAAGCTTCTTCTGTTGTTGCTGAATTTATACCAAAAGATGAAAATAACTATACTGTTACATTGAAGATTGTAGAGAATAATGAAACTATTTTTGAAGTAAAAACATATGCTGGTTCAAGAGAACGCGCTAAAAAAATTGTAGAAAATTGGAAAACTCATGCTAATACTATGTACCCAAATATTTTAAATACATTGTTTGAAGGAGAATAAAATTTTCCTTCTTTTTTTAGATTTATTTTAAATTTTCTCTTGATTTTTTAAAATTTCTTCTATGTTCTACTTGACAAAAAGGTAAACTACAAGTATAATAGTATTTGCTTGAATATGGCGAAGTAGCTCAGTTGGCTAGAGCATTCGGTTCATACCCGAAGGGTCATGTGTTCGAATCACATCTTCGCTACCACCGATAAGTCGGCTAAAAAATATCCCTAATAAATAGGGATATTTTTTTATACACTCTTTTAATAAACTCAAATTTTTTCATTTAACAATAATTTTTCTCTTTGTAATTAAAATGTACTTCATTATATAGATAAAAAATTAATAGAGGATTTATTTACTAGTAATATTCCTCTATTTTCATTAATTTTTTTGTATTAAGTTAAACCTTTATCAATTCGTTTTCATATATTTTTAGTATCAACAAAAAATTATCTTGATTCATCATCTCTTTCTTTTTCTTTGTTATTTTTTTCATTTTTCATAGTAGGTTGTTTTTGTTTATCTTTACTATTTGCTTTTTTTGATTTTCCATTTTCTTGTGTTTCTTTTTCTTTTACTTTTGACTTTTTACTAACTTCACCTATATGAATATTTTTTGCTAATGAATCAATATACTTTGTATTTTCCATTTTTTTAATTTCTTCTAGTTCTTTATTAATTTTATCTTGTTCAACACTGTTAGAAGACCCACCTATCATATTAGCAAAAGTGGATATCATAAGTCTTATTCCTACCTTTTCACTATTATCTATTCTTGAATTATTTCCCATATTCAAACTTAGAAATCTTTCTAAGTAACTCACCTCTTTTATATAAAATATACTTACCGTTATTATTATAACACAAAAAGCCTTGATAATCAAGGTTTTCTGCGTTTTTGTATTTTTTTATAATATTTTTCCTAATTTCTCTCCTGCTAATACATGAAAATGTATATGTTTTACCTCTTGTCCACCATCTTCTCCACAATTCATAATTATCCTATATCCTTTTTCCTTAAAGCCTTTTTCTTCAGCAATTTTATTTATTACTATATGCATTTTTCCCATCAATTGATTATCTTCTTCCATAATATCATTATGTGTTGCTATATGTTTTTTAGGTATTACTAATATATGAATTGGTGCAGATGGATTAATATCATAAAAAGCTAATATTTCTTCATCCTCATAAACTTTATTAGATGGAACTTCCCCTTTTACAATTTTACAAAATAAACAATCTTCCATAAAAGTCGCTTCCTTTCTTTTTATTTTTTATTAACTTTATATTAATAAAGTAAAATTTGTAAGCTTTTAATTAATCTTTTATTAAGACCGCTTTTATTCTTCTAATTCCTGATGAACTAGATTCTTCTTTTTTTATTTTGAACCTTCCCATATCTCCTGTATGTGCAACATGTGGTCCTCCACAAATCTCTTTACTAAAATCACCAATTGTATATACTTTTACTTTATCACCATATTTATCTGTAAATAATCCTATTGCGCCTGATTTTTTAGCATCTTCATAGCTCATTTCTTCACAAGTTACTGGTAAATCTCTTTGAATCTGTTCATTTACTAAATCCTCTACTTGCTTGATTTCTTCTTTTGTCATTTTTTGAGGATGTGTAAAGTCAAAACGCAATCTTTCCTCTGTAATATTAGACCCACTTTGTTTTACATGGTCACCTAAAACAGTTCTTAATGCTTGGTGTAATAAATGAGTTGCTGTATGATATGCAATTGTTTTTTCATTTTGATCAGCTAGTCCACCTTTGAATTTCTGTGTACTTCCTTGTCTTGATTTTTCTTGATGCTCCTTAAATAATTTTTCAAATCCTTCTAAATCTACTGTCATGTTATTTTCTTCTGCTAGTTCTTTTGTTACTTCTGGTGGAAATCCATATGTATCATATAGTCTAAATACAACATTTGCATCAATTTGCATTTTACCATTTTCTTTTGCTTTTTGCATTTCTTTTTGAAATTCTCTTTCTCCATGTGTTAATGTTTTTACAAATTTATCTTTTTCTTCATTAATAACATTTTTTATTGTTTCTCTATTTTGTTCTAATTCTGGATACATTTCTTTAAGATTATCTACATTAATATCTATTAGAGTTGACAACTCTGATAAATCAATTTGTAATTTATTCAAATGTCTTATCATTCTTCGAATTAATCTTCTTAATACATATCCTCTATCAATATTACTTGGTCTTCCACCATCTGCAATAATCATCATACTTGAACGCAAATGTTCTGCAATAATTCTTTTACTTTCTACATTATCTACTTTTTGTAATTCTTGTATTTTTTCCATAACTGGTAAGAACAACTCTGTGTCAAAAGGTGTTTCTTTTCCTTGCAATAACATAGTCATTCTTTCTAATCCTAATCCAGTATCTACATTTTTCTGTTTTAATTTAGAATATCCATTTTTATCTTTATAATATTCCATAAACACATTGTTCCAGATTTCCACATATTTACCACAATCACAACTAGGCTGACAATCTGGTCCACATGCTGGTTTACCTGTATCATAAAACATTTCTGTATCTGGTCCACATGGACCTTCTTCTCCTGCTATCCACCAGTTATCATCTTTTCCATAAAAATATACATGTCCATCTAAAATCCCAGCATCTTTCCATGCTTTTGCTGAAACTTCATCTTTTGGACAATCATCATCACCTTCAAAACAAGTTACAAATAATTTTTCTACTGGTATTTGCAATTCCTTTGTCAAAAATTCAAAACTCATCTTTATAGACTCTTCTTTAAAATAATCTCCTAAAGACCAATTCCCAAGCATTTCAAAATATGTTAAATGCCTATTATCTCCAACCTCATCAATATCGTTAGTTCTAAGACATTTTTGGTAATCTGTTAACCTTGTACCTTCTGGGTGTTTTTCTCCTAATAAATATGGTACCAATGGTTGCATACCAGCTGTTGTAAATAAAACTGATGGATCATTTTCTGGTATTAATGAAGCTGATGGTATAACATTATGCCCATGTTTTTTAAAAAAATCTAGATATTTGTTTCTAATTTCTATTGCTTTCATTAAAATTCTTCCCTTCTTTTATATGTCCCATTATGTCCCATTGGGGACGTTTCTTTTTGAGACATTTTTATGTTAATTTGTGATTTTTCCATTATTGTCGCATTAGGTTCATTTTTCTGTGCTACATTTTGGTTATGTCTCCTTAGGTTCGTTTGTTTGTACAACTTTTATATAATAACATAAGCATTATACTGTATTTGTAAAAAAAAATCAAGTGGTTCATTGATGTGTTTATTGAAAATCAGCTTCTTTGGGATTTTTTGTTTATTTGATATCCACTTGATTCATTTTGGATTAGAACATTATATTTCTACTAAAATCAAATCTTCTCCTATACATTTTACATTTTTCCATGGAATTGATATTTCCTTGTCTGTTTTAAAAAAATTCATCAATTTATTTCCTGAACCAGGTACAATTATATGTGTAATATTTCCTGTTTCCAAATCTGCACATACATCTTGTACATACCCTAATCTTCTTCCATCAGTAATATTAATAACTTCTTTATGTTTAAAATCTAGGCCTTTTTCTTGCATTTGATTCCTCCTTATTTACTAAAATTTCTCCATTATAGTTATAATATATTCATAAATTCATAAATATTGTATTTTATTAAATGGAAAAAAGTAAATTTCCTTTTGAAAATAAAATTTTTATTTTAACTTTGAATTGTGAAACTAACAAATTTTCTAGGTTTTCCTATACAATAAAAAACAACAAACCATTTTTCCTTATGGTCTGTCATTTTCGATAGAAATTGTCAATAGGAGATATTTTTATCATTTGCAAAATGTCTCAAAAAGAAACGTCCCCAATGAGACAGAAATTGTCAATCTGAGATGTTTCATCATTTACAAAATGTCTCAAAAAGAAACGTCCCCAATGAGACATTTCACTTATATAATCTTTTTATGTGTTGTATTGCTGTTTTTTCTAGTCTTGATACTTGCGCTTGTGATATTCCAATTTCTTCTGCTACTTCCATTTGTGTTCTACCATCAAAAAATCGTTTATTAATAATCATTCTTTCTTTTTCATTTAATTTTTCCATGGCTCCTTTTATTGTAATTTTTTCTGCCCATAGTTCATCTGTATTTTTACTATCTTTAACTTGATCCATAATATAAATGCTTTCTGAACCATCATTATATACTGGTTCTTGCAAAGATACAGGGTCTTGTATTGCATCTAAACTAAAAGCAATGTCTTCTTTAGTTACTTCTAATTCTTTAGCAATTTCTTCTACATTTGGTTCTTTTCCATGTTCTTTTGTATATCTTTCTTTAAATTGTATGACTTTATATGCTAAGTCCCTTACTGACCTACTGACTCTTATACTGTTATTATCTCTCAAATATCGTTTTACTTCTCCAATAATCATAGGTACTGCATATGTGCTAAATTGGACATTTTGACTTAAATCAAAATTATCGATTGCTTTTATTAGTCCTACACAACCAACTTGAAATAGGTCGTCTGCATTTTCTCCTCTTCCGTAAAATCTTTGTATAACACTTAACACTAATCTTAAATTTCCATTTATAAATTTGTTTCTTGCTTCTTCATCTCCTGCTTTTATTTTTATAAAAAGTGATTCCTTTTCTTCTTTACTTAATAATGGCAAATTAGATGTATTTACTCCACAGATTTCAACTTTATTTAGCAAAAAGAAAACCTCCTTTTATCATACTTAATATAAGTATTTCCTAAAAAGAGATTTCTATTCGTTTAACCTATTTTACTAACAATGTCTTTTTTCATTTTATTTATAATCTTTTTTTCTAATCTTGAAATATAACTTTGTGAAATTCCGCAATTCATCTGCCACTTCTTTTTGTGTTTTTTCCTTGCCAGTTTTAAATCCAAATCGCATTTCCATAATATGTTTTTCCCTATCATTTAATTTTAAAACAGCAGCACGAAGTAATGTTTTATCTACTTCATCTTCTAAATTTCTTGAAGTAACATCAGGTTCTGTTCCTAAAATATCGGAAAGTAATAATTCATTTCCATCACCATCTTTATTTAATGGTTCATCAATCGAAATTTCACCTTTTATTTTATTACTTTTTCTTAGGTGCATTAAAATTTCATTTTCTATACATCTAGAAGCATATGTCGCTAATTTTATTTTTTTTTCATTGTTAAATGTATTTACTCCTTTCATAAGTCCAATTGTTCCAATTGAGATTAAGTCTTCAATTCCAATTCCTGTATTTTCAAATTTTTTAGCTATATATACAACTAGTCGCAAATTTCTTTCTACTAACACTTGTCTTGCTTCTAAATTATTCCCTTCTGACAGTTTCTTTATATATTCTTCTTCCTCTTCTGGTGGTAATGGTGGTGGGAGTGTTTGACTACCTGCTATGTAAAATATGGGTAAATATTCTATTTCATCATTGTCATTTAAATATTTTGCACAAATTGTATGTATACTATTTTTTACAAAATCAATAATTTTCAAATTCACTCAACTCCTATCTATTTCATATTTTATATATATGTATATAAAATATTGTCATATATACTCCATTTTTGATTAAGATGTATTTTTTTTACATAATACCATCATAGTAGTTCCATTCCTAGCAAAGCTCTATATTCTCCCCTTTGGGTTAAAGATTTATTATAAATTCCTATTATTATATTATCAATTTCTTTTTCTTCTTCATAGTTTATAACTATTTTGTCTGCTTTTATTCCTAATAACATTCCATTTTGTTTTCCTAAAGAAGAAAATGGTATTACTTTTAATTTGGATATATATTCTTTTTTTATATTTTCTGGTACTTCACTAAAATCACCTCCTAAGATGTTTTCAATATGATTTAATATTTCTTTTGGCATACATTCATATAACAATGTGTGTTCTACAACTACGACAGGTGTATTAGTAATTGGTTCTTTTAAAAAATTTCCTGTATCAATCATTGCTTTTGTTTCTATTTCTTTTTGATTTAGTTTTATTTTTATGTTACAATAAATATCTTTTGTGGACATCTTATTTTTTACCAATTTAAATCCAATTGTAATACTTACAAAAGCAACAATTGCAGATATAAATATAACTTTTAGTGAATTTGTATTTAATATAAGTCCATTATTTTTTAATATTTCTTGTGGTTTTACTATATAAATTATGGCAAATGCTGCACCACCGAATACAAATGATGTTAAGTAAAATATAAATACATATTTAGTTAATTGTTTTAACCTCTTTGGATTAAATGCTATATAAATAATCACAAGTGATAATATTAGTTTTAGAAAAATATTAGAATATATTTGTAAATCAGAAATATATGCAATAATTGTATATATAGCTCCCAATATACTTGCAATTATCAATCTTGTTTGTTTGATTTTTAGTTTTAAAACAACACTTGTTGCAAATAATATAATGTAATTCATCAATACATTTTCAATTAATACAACATCCACATAAATTGTCATTTATGAATCACCTGCTTAATTATTTTACTACTATCACTTTAAAAAAACTGTCCTTTCTTATTGTAAAAAAAAAGAAATAATCGACAAAATTCGATTACTTCTTTTTTGTTTATAAAGTATTCTATTTATATTATCAGTATGCTTACACATTTTTATTTTTATTTTTTCTTAAAAATGAAGGAATATCTAAATCATTTTGTGAATTATTTACTTCTGAACTTGCAGGAATAGAATTAATTTTCTTTTCCCAAGTTTTAGATACAATATTATCTACACCTATACTAGATATTGATTCTGTTTTTTCAAATCCTGTTGCAATAACAGTTATTTGAATTTCATCTTCCATACTAGTATCTGTTACTGTACCAAAGATAATATTTGCTTCTGGATCTACACTACGTTGAACTAATTCTGCTGCTGTATTTACTTCATGTAATCCTAAATCTTCTCCACCTGTAATGTTGATAATAACTCCTTTTGCACCTTCAATAGATGTTTCTAGTAATGGACTTTGAATTGCTTCTTTTGCTGCATCTTCTGCTCTATTTTCTCCTGATGCTCTACCAACTCCCATATGTGCCATACCTTGATTTAACATAATTGTTTTTACATCTGCAAAATCTAAGTTAACAAGTCCTGGAATAGCAATCAAATCTGAAATTCCTTGTACACCTTGTCTTAATACATCATCAGCCATTTTGAAAGCTTCGATAATAGATGTTTTTCTATCAATTATTTGTAATAATTTATCATTTGGTATAACAACTAATGTATCTACTTTTCCCTTTAAACTGTCAATTCCTCTTTCTGCTTGTGAAAGTCTTTTCTTTCCTTCGAAAGTAAATGGTTTTGTAACAACTCCTATTGTTAGTATTCCCATTTCTTTTGCAGCTTGTGCTACAACTGGTGCTGCACCTGTACCTGTTCCTCCACCCATTCCGGCAGTAACAAATACCATATCTGCACCTCTTAATACTTCTGCTAATTCCCCTTTACTTTCTTCTGCTGACTGTGCTCCAATATCAGGATTTGCTCCAGCACCTAATCCTCTAGTAATTTTTTCTCCTATTTGGATTTTTGTATTTGCTTTTGAAGTTTGAAGAGCTTGTCTATCTGTATTAACAGCAATAAAATCTACTCCTTTAATTCCTGCATCAATCATTCTATTAACAGCATTATTTCCTGCTCCTCCAACACCTATAACTTTTATTGTTGCTGTTCCATCCATCATTGTTACATTATTATCTTCATTGTAATCCATCATTTAGTTTTTCCTCCCTTATTTTTATATATTATTTTAAAATTAATAACTTATGTGTAGAAAAATTCTTTTATTCTTTCTAAAATTGTTTTAAAGAAATTTTCATTATTTTGAGTGTCTATACTACTTGAAACTGTTTTTGCAAATGGCCTTGCTGCTATATATCTAACTAATGCATAACTTGTTCTATATGCTGGTTTTACTGTGCTAATTGCTCTTCCTGTTGATATTTTTACAGGAATATTTAAGTTGATTTTTCCTGCTACATCACTTTTATTAATATTTACAATACCTTGTCCTGTTAAAACAACATTATTAATCTGATGTTTTAATCCATTGCTTGTGATATCCTTATTTATGATTGTAAACATTTCTTCTATTCTTGCTTCAATAATTTCAATTAATTCAGAACTTTTGATAATTCTATTTTTGTTTTCATCTTTTGATGTATTTAATATTATATCATTATCATTATCAATAAAAGATTTTAAAGCTAATCCATATTGCCTTTTTAATTTATCTGCTTCTTCTTCTGAAATATTTAAAACCACTGCAATATCATTTGTAATATTATCTCCACCTAATGGTATAGAGTTAGTGTAAATAAAACTACTATTTTCAAATACACCTATATCAATACTACCTGCACCTATATCTAGTAACATTATATTATCGTGTAACTCATTACTGTCTAAAATTAAATTTCTTTCTGCCAATGCAGTTGGTACAATTCCGTCAATTTCTAAATCTGCTTTTTTAAATATATTGTGCAACTGTCTTACATAGTCTTTGTCTGCTAATATAATTTGTGCATTGATTGTAAAACTTGAACTTAAGTTTCCTACTGGATCTGTTACAACTGTTCCATTATCTAATGTAATTTTATCTGGAACAATATCAATTAATGTTTTACCATCTGGTATTTCAATGTCTTTCACTTGCATAATTGCATTTTGAACATCTCTTACAGATATTCCAGAATATTTATCTTTTACTTCTTTGGTTATCGAATTTTGGACTATTGTTACATATTTTCCTGGAATAGTTACATATGCTGAATTAATTTTTAAGTTTGTTTCTTGTTCAGCATCTTTTATTGTTCTTGATATACTTAAGCTTATTTCATCTTCATTTATGATTTTACATTTTTTTAGTCCACTACATTTATATGAGGTATTGCTTATAATTTCGATTTGACCGAAATTGTTTACTTCCCCTACAACAGTGCAAACCTTACTTGTGCCTATGTCAATACCTACTATGATATCACCGATTGCCAAGTTAATTCCTCCATTTATTAGTATATTTTTTCTAAGTGTATATATATTACATTTTAAAAAAAATGTCAATAGTAATTGTAATATTTTTGTAATAATTTTGCAATAATGTTGTAACACTTAAAAATTCTTTTTCATTACTTTTATTTTAATTTAAATAAGAGTTAATCTTAAAATGTATTTTGCTCTAATTTTATTCATTTAAAATTTAAGATAAACTCTTATTATTTTATAATAAATATACAATTTTTTCAAAAATAAATTTTAAAAATTGTTATTTACTTTAAATTTCATTATCTTTTTCGTTTGCAATAATATTTTAATTCTCTTCTTCTTTTTTTTCTTCTTCATTTTTTGTTTCTTTTTCTTTTTTAGTTGAAGATCTTTTTTTTATGTTTTCTGACCATTTTTCCACATAGTATCTTCTAATAGTTCCTAAATTCATAAACATTCTCCAAACAAAAACTACTATTGCTGCTAAATAAATATCTACATTTAATTTTTGTCCTAAAATTGTTAATAATATAGCCAAAATTGCATTTCCGAAAAATCCTGATATAAAAATTTTTAAATCAAAATTTTTTTTGATAACAGAAGAGATTCCTCCAAATACAGAATCTAATGCTGCAATAATTGCTATTGCTAAATAGCTTGAATATGTATAAGAAATCATTGGTGCATTTAAACCCACAAGGGCACCCAATATACATCCTATCAAAATTGCAATAAAAATCATTTTATTTTCCTCCTACTCTATATATTTTGTTTCAATCTCTTCATCATATTTACCTATTGTTATATCATCATCTTTTTCTATTGTCACTGTATGTCCTAATGTTTGTAATTCTTCAGCTTTTCCTCCATTTCCTGTTATAGCACTTTCCATATGTGATTGATTTCCAATTACTTTTATGACATATGGCTCTAATATTCTTTGACCATTAATTTTTACAAATGACCCATCTAATATATCTACAATATCTGTTGTAGTAATAATTCTCTCATCATTTATGGATATTGCTTCTGCACCTGCAAATTTTAATGCATTTACTATAATTAATAAGTCATCTGCTGTAATTGCTGATGTATCTTCACCACTTTTTAATGTGATTACAATACCTTCTCCATGAACATCTGTTAGTCCTAATAAAGTGTTTGTTTGTTCTAATTCTTCTTCTAACAATTGACTTGCTTCATCACTAGATTCTGCATCATTTTGATATTCTTCTATTTTTTGTAATGTCTCTTGATATTGTTCCTCAATTTCTTCATATTTTGCTTTCCAACTTGCTAATTCTGTTTTTAATTCAGATTCTTGCATATTTTCAATTTCTGTTATATCTGTTTCATTAACTACTTTAAACTGCATTGTCATAACAGTTATTAATGCAAAGCAAGCAATCCCAATTGTGATTGTCATAGCAATTTTGCCTTTTTTCATATTTTTCATTCCTTTCTGAGCTTTAGCGATATTCTTAAAAGTCTAATTAAATTTATTTTTACGAACTTTAATAATAATCTCTAAAATTCATAATCTACTCTTCCACATTTTGCAAATATTCAAAATTAATAGCACCTGAATATTTTGGTATAGTAATACTATCTGATTTTTCTAAGCTAACACCAACACCATCTTGTTTCATATATTCCAAATACCCTCCTGCTCTTTCTAATCCTGCTAAGTATTCAGGAAGTCCGATTGCTTTTATAACAAATGGTGCTCCTATTTTTTCTCCATTAATATCAATTGTATTTCCTCTACAAGAAATTGCTGTTGTTAACACCCATCTTTGATCATTAATTGATATTGCCTCTGCACCTGCATTAATTAGTTCATTTATAACACTTAATACATCAATATCATGTACAATTAATTGGCTCGGATTTAATGTTGCTGTTCCCATCGAAGTTCCATCTGTAAGTGTAATAATAACACCTGGTCCTGTAACTTCTGTCATTCCTGTTAATTTATTTCCTTCTGTGATTTCTTGTTGAATTTGCTCTAACTCAGAATCATTTTGTGTTGCTTCTTCTCTTACTTTTTCTAGTTCTTCTTCTGCTTCTTCTAAATCTGCAAATAGATTGTCATATTTTTCTTTATACTTTAATATCTCATCTCTTAATTCATTAGCTTCCTGATTTTGGCTAATTGTTGAATTTGTATTTTGAATTGTTCTAACTTGTACAACAATACCTAAGGTCAATGCAAAACACATTATGCCTAAAATAATACTAATCCATTTTTTGCTTATCATATATTCACCTCTTTCATAGAAGTAATTTTATACTTCTTCCCTGAAATATACCTTAAAATCGTTATTTAAATCCCCATCTATAAAGATTTCACCAGCAACATCTTTTTCTTGCTCCAATATTGCTGTTATATATAACATTTTATTACTTAAATTTGAGCCATCACCTAAGTGGATAGTTTTTTGTTCTTCTTGCATATATATACTATATTCATTTTCTTCACTAATGTCAATACTTGTTACTTCTTCAGATAATTCTGCATCATTCATTGCACTCATTATTTTTAATATTGTTTCTAAAGATTCTAAGTCTTCTTCACAAATTCTGTTTCCAACTGTCAAATCTTCTTCAGCTGTTTGTAATCCATATATAATTGGTAACTCTAGTTCATTTTGTGTAATTTCTAATATATAACCTTGTGTGTTAATATATGCAAATTCTCCTAATACTGGTACACTATATGCAGGTTCTCTTTCTGTTACTTCAATTTGAACTTTGTTTGGCAACACTCTTTTTATTGTGACATCTTCTATATATGCATTTTCTTTGATATTATTAATTGCTTTTATAGTTATAAAACGAAATATATTTTCATTTGTAGAAATTTCTGATAAACTAATAATTGTATCACTTGATACACGATTATTATTTAATACTTCTATTTCTGTTATATTAAAAATTGGTGAACAAGTTGCAAATATAATAGCTCCAATGATAATTCCTAATAATAATACAACTTTTACGATTCGTTTTATTCTTTTTATTAATCGATTCCTTTTTCGCTGTTTTTTAGTAAACTCCTTTTTTTCTTCTTTTTTTTGCTTTTCTTTGTTTTTATTTGTCATACCAATTACAGTCTCTGTATCAAAGTCGAAATCATCATCAAATTCTTCTTTCTTTTTTTGTTCTATTCTTTTTTCTCTTTCTTTTGCTTTTTTCCTTTTCATGATGTCATCAATAGTTTCTTCTAGTTCTTGTCCATTATCAAACTGATATAAATTTATATCTTCTTGTTCTTTTTGAATTTTTTGCTTTTTTGACAATTTGATACCTCCTTTTTCTATGGTAAACGAAGTGATGATTTTGGGGACAGAGCAAAAAATCATCATTTCAGAATTTTTAAAATTATATCATAAATTAATTTTCATAAATGATGATTTTTTGCTCTGTCCCCAAAATCATCACTTCGTTTTTTAATCTTTTGTTCTACTCCATATATATGTTTCCATTTATGCTCTTTATTTTATTTTCAAAATTGTCATACCCTCTTAAAATATATTCAATATTTTCCACTTTTGACTCACCTTTTGTGGACAGTCCTGCCATTACTAATGCAACTCCACCTCTTAAATCTGTTGCTTTAACATTTGCGTGGTCTAATTTTCTAACACCTTTGATAATAGCTGTTCTTCCTTCTATTGTTATTTTTGCTCCCATTCGAATAAGTTCTTGCGTATATTTATATCTGTTTTCAAATATATTTTCTACAATGACAGATGTACCTTTTGCAATAGTTAATGCAGTAGCAAATATAGATTGCATATCTGTTGGAAATCCTGGATATGGCATTGTTTTTATGTCTGTTGCTTTCAACCTTTTTGGTGCTTTTAGTTCTATTTTATTTGCTTGTATATCCATTTTACATCCACATTCTTCTAATTTATCTATAATTGGTACGATATGTGAACTATTTGCATTTTCTAAAATTATATTTCCATTTGTCATTGCTGCCATACATAAAAAAGTTCCTGTTTCAATTCTGTCTGGCATAATGTTATAACTAACATCTTTTAATTTTTTAACACCAATGACTTCAATTTTATTTGAACCTGCCCCTCTCACCTTTGCTCCCATTCGGTTTAGAAAATTTTGTAGGTCTATTATTTCAGGTTCTCTTGCTGCATTTGTGATTGTTGTTGTTCCTTCTCCTAAACAACTTGCTAAGATTGCATTTTCTGTTGCTCCAACACTTGGAAATTCGAAGTCAATTTTTTCTCCAACTATTTTATCACAACTACATGCAATTTTTCCATAGTTTTTGTCAATATTTATTCCTATTTTTTCAAATGCTTTTAAATGTAAATCAATTGGCCTTGTTCCAATATCACATCCTCCTGGATAAGATAATGTACATTTTCTGTATTTTCCAAGTAAACTCCCAGCAAAAATGACAGAAGAACGCATTTGTCTCATTAAATCTTCTGGTATTTCATATTTATTGATATTTTTTGTGTTAATAATTACTTTATTCTTCTTTTTACTTACTTTTCCTCCTATTTTTCTTAAAATTTCAAACATCATTTGTGTGTCATGTATGTTTGGTACATTATATAAAGTTGTCTCTCCACCATTTAGTATTGTTGCTGCTATAATGGGTAAGCTAGAGTTTTTTGAACCTGATATTTTTACTGTCCCTTCTAGTCTATTCCCTCCTTGTATTATGTAGCTAGACATTTTTTCTCCTCCTTTTATGTTTTTGTTATATTTTATGTTTTCTTTACATAAAAGGTGTGCTTATATTTAAAAAGTTCTAAAACTTCAAGTCATTTCTTGAAATTTTAGAACTTTTTCAGTTGATTAGAAATACTAACTCAATAAAACTCCAGCAAATGCCAGAGTTTTATAATTGTTATTCTGTTGCTTTTAACTTTCTTATTTTTTTCTCATTTTCTGCAATAACACTATCGTAATATTTTTCAAGTTTCTTTAATCTATCTATTGATAACATATTTAATGCTTCTTCATTTCCTTTTATTTTTTCTAGAAAATTGTTCTTGTCAATTACAGAATTTACAGCTTTTGTATCAGCTTGTATATGTGTCAATGATGTGAAACAAACTTTTATAAAAAAATTTGTAGTATTA
>CAYVCM010000011.1:2225-28182 GCA_964449925.1 uncultured Clostridium sp. | reverse complement strand
CTGGCGCCAGTATGTGGCTGGATGCCGTGATCAATATTTTTATGATCCCGGTATCGTGAGCTACGACAAAAAGCTGGATAAGGGAGATTTGTATCTTCCCCCAGTTTGTCGCCAGTTTCATGAAAGCTTGTTGGAATACAGCAAGAAAGTTGTATATCCAACAATCTGAGATTTAAAACAGAACACCTACCCCTGCTTGGGGTAGGTGGTTTATTTTTTAGCACCTACCAAAAAACATTATAAACCAAAGTTGTAAACATACAAAGTAATATTCCACAAACTGTTGGTATTAAAAAACTAATTGCAGTCCATTTCCAACTTCCAGTCTCTTTTTTTATTGTAAGTAAAGTAGTTGCACAAGGGAAATGAAAAACAGTAAAAAGCATAACATTTATCGCTGTTAATAAAGTCCAACCATTTTGTCTTAAAATTTCTCCTATCACAAAAGTATCATCTATATTTACTAGTGAAGTTCCTTGCATATAACACATAAGTATAATCGGAAGTACAATTTCATTAGCAGGTAATCCTAATATAAAACCAGTTAAAATATATCCATCTAATCCCATAAGGCTTGCAAATGGCTCTAAAAAATTTGCAATAATAGCCAATAAACTTTGCCCTTGTATACCAATATTAGCAAATAGCCAAATAACAAGACCAGCAGGTAATGCAATTGCAATCGCTCTTCCTAAAATAAAAATAATTCTATCAAAAATTGATCTAATCAATATTTTCAAAAATTGTGGTTTTCTATATGGTGGCAATTCTAATACAAAAGATGATGGCATTCCTTTTAAAATAGTCTTAGATAAAATTTTAGATATTATTAGTGTCATAATAATGCCTAATATAATCACAAACATAACTGCTATTGTAGATAAAAAAGATGCCCCTATTCCTCCTATTGTTCCTGCTATAAAAATAGTAGAAATAGTAATTAAAAATGGAAATCTACCATTACAAGGTACTAAATTATTTGTTAATATGGCAATTAATCTTTCTCTTGGTGAATCTATAATTCTACACCCTGTAACACCACAACTATTACAACCAAATCCCATGCACATGGTAATCATTTGTTTACCGACTACAACAAGCTTTTTTAAAAAATCCATCCATATTAAAAGCAATCCTTGGCAAATATCCTAAATCTTCTAATATTGTAAATAAAGGAAAGAAAATAGCCATTGGTGGCAACATAACAGATATAACCCATGTTAATGTCTGATACATTCCTAAAATTAACATATTTGATAACCATTCTGGACAATTTATATATGTAGCAAATTCTATTAATTTTTCTTGTATTACTCCAAATATATAAAATAAAAATTGAGATGGGTAATTTGCTCCTACAATTGTTATCCAAAATATAATTAATAAAAATATAATCATAATTGGAATTCCATACTTTTTAGAAGTTAATATTTTATCAATTTTTCTATCTCTATTTGCATAATTTTTATTTTCAAATGTACATACTTGCTTTCCTATTTCTTCTGCGTTTTTAACAATTGTTGATACAATTTTTTCTTTACAAATATCTTCTGATATTCCTTTAGATTCCAATACATCAATAATTTCTTTGCGAATATCTAATAAAGATTTTTTAGTCTCTTGCTTTTCTAATATTAACTTTTCGGAAAAATCAATATTTATTTTTTCTTCTATTTCTTTTAATATGCTTTTGTCTCCATCTAATAGTTTTATACTAATCCATCTTGCTAATTTTTCTTCAATTGAGTATTGTTTTATAATAATTTCTTTTAATTTGCAAATTACCTCTTCAATTGGTTTATCATATTTTATAATATATGATGATTCTTTTTTCTTTTCACAAGTGCTTTTTATTACTTTTAATAAATTATTTAATGTTTTTTTCTTTCTAGCAATAACACCTACAACTGGTACATTTAATATGTTAGATAATACTTCTAAGTTGATTTTTATTTTCTTTTTTTTAGCTTCATCTAACAAATTTACACAAATAATAACATTATTTGTAATTTCAATTATTTGTAATACAAGATTCAAATTTCTTTCCAAGGTAGTGGCATCTACTACAACAATTGTGCAATCTGGATTTCCAAAGCAAATGTAATTTCTTGCAATTTCTTCTTCTTCAGAATGAGACATGATTGAATATGTACCAGGAATATCAACAATTTTATATTCTTCTCCTCTATATTCAAAATACCCTGTTGCATTTGCAACTGTTTTACCTGTCCAATTACCAGTATGCTGATTCATTCCTGTTAAACTATTAAATATTGTTGATTTTCCTACATTAGGATTTCCGGCTAATGTAATTGTGTAAATGCTATGTTGTTTTGTTACCGTTTGCTTAATAATTAATTTATTTTTTTCATTCATAAAATCCTCCTTTTATTTTCTTTTGTTATTTTGTATTTCTTGATGTTGTTGTTATCTATTATATTGTATATAGATTTTTATTATTTTGTTACTTTTTATAATATAAGAAATCTAGCCTTGTTGCATACAGAAAAATCTTATATAAGGTCAAGATAGCAATTTATTTTTCCTATACAATGAGAGATGTGTGCGTTAACTAAATCAAAGATTTCGACGCACACATGTGCAAAATTTCTTTGCAATTATTACACGAATATAGACTGCTTAACTTTTATGTTTTCTGCATCTTCTTTTCGAATTGCAATTAAACTTCCCCTAAACTCAAATGCCCTTGGATCACCTGATGGACTTACTAATATAGGTTTTATACTTGTTCCATCTATTAGTCCTAAATCTAATAATCTTCTTTTTATTGTACTTTCTCCTACAATTTTATCCACAATTCCTATTTCCCCAATTTCTAAGTCATCTATTGTTTTCTCTTTCATTTACATATAGCACCTCCATTTTATGTTTACTATAATATATTGTTAAAAAGGCAAAATGTTTATATTTTTTACTTCTTATTGTATTGTTTTTTTATAAAAATACATCTAAAAAATGCAACTATATCATTTTTTATGTGTATCATACATATATTTTTACAGGAGGTTTTTTATATGAAACATACATATAAAGTTGCTATTGCTGGTGCAAGTGGTCTTGTTGGTAGAACAGTTTTAAAAGTATTAGAAGAAAAAAACTTTCAAAATATTGAATACACTTTGTTTTCTTCAAAAAAATCTGCGAATAAAAAGATTGAATTTTTAGGAAAGTCTTATATTTTGCAAGAATTAAAGGAAAATTCTTTTAACACTGCATTTGATTATGCTATTTTTTGTGCAGGTGGAGATGCTTCTAAAAAATTTATACCAATAGCTATATCACATAATTGTATTTGTATTGATAATAGTAGTGTATATAGAATGGAAAAAGATGTACCATTAATTGTACCAGAAGTCAATATGGATGATGCTTTTAAAAATAAAGGGATTATTGCAAATCCTAACTGTTCAACTATTCAAGCAGTTGTACCTTTAAAACCATTAGATGATGCTTATAACATAAAAAGAATTGTTTACTCTACTTATCAAGCTGTTTCAGGTGCTGGTAGAAAAGGTATTGAAGATTTAAAAG
Source organism: uncultured Clostridium sp. (assembly GCA_964449925.1). Taxonomy (GTDB): domain Bacteria; phylum Bacillota; class Clostridia; order TANB77; family CAG-508; genus CAG-269. Next base: position 24,630 of record CAYVCM010000011.1, on the reverse strand, counting down.
ATGGAATAAATGGATTTGCCCCAAAAAAATTTCCATATCCAATTTTTAATAATTGCTTACCTCATATTGATGTATTTATGGAAGACGGATATACAAAAGAAGAATACAAAATGATTAATGAGACAAGAAAAATTTTAAATAAACCTAGTTTGCCAATAACAGCAACAGCTGTGCGTGTTCCCGTTTTAAACTGTCATAGTGAATCAATTAATATTGAATTTGAAAACGAATTTGAAATCTATGATATAAAACAATTATTGCAAAATGCTCCTGGAATTATTGTTGTAGACGATATAGAAAAAAATTATTATCCAATTGCAACAAAAGCAGATGGCTATGATGAAGTTTTTGTTGGAAGAATTCGTAGAGATTTTAGTATTAAAAATGGTCTTAATTTATGGGTAGTTGCAGATAATCTTAGAAAAGGTGCAGCAAGTAATGCTGTTCAAATTTTAGAAAAAATGTTAGAACATATCGATTTTTACTAAACAATAGAAAAGGGAATACCATCCTACAATCACATTCACTTGGTATTCCCTTTTCTCTTATTTAATCAAAAAAACAATCAATTCTTATACCTTTTTCCATAACCAATCTAAACTATTATCAATACTTCTTTTTTCCATTTTTTTAGCTTCCAAATCATCAACCCATAGATATGCGAAAAATGAAATAAATATAAATATAAAATCAATAGCCACACATCTAGCTAAAATTTGCGACATGTCTTGAAATTCTTCTGTTAATGTTACTAACTGTACAGCATGCATTATTAATATAATTAAATATATAAATAATGTAATACCTGCTATACAACTTTTTTTTAATTCTTGAGCTAAAAATATCAAAAGTACTGTTGCTGCAAGCATCAATAATAAATTTAATACATTTGATATATCAAAGATAAACATAATATCATTCCCCCCAATGTACTATTTAATATTATCATTTCACATTAGATATATCAATATTTTTTTGTTTACATTTATATTACAAATTTGTTACACTTTTTTTATTTTAGCTTTTCTGCAATTAAGCTTGCTACTTCATTTGCTCTTTTTGTTATGTATTCTTGATTTTCTCCTTCAATCATAACTCTTACTAGGGGTTCTGTTCCTGATGGTCTAATTAACACCCTTCCATTTCCTGCAAATTCTTCTTCTATTTTTTCTATTGCCTTCTTTATATCTTCATCTTTTTCATACTCATATTTCTTCTCTGCATTTACTTTTGCATTTACAAGTACTTGTGGATATAATTTAATTGTATTTGCCAATTCTGATGCTTTTTTATTTTCTTCTAATATTGTTTGTATCAGCATTAAAGAAGTTAAAATTCCATCTCCTGTTGGATTATAATCTAATAATATTACATGTCCTGATTGCTCTCCACCTAGATTATAATCTTCTTTTAACATTTCTTCTAATACATATCTATCTCCTACTTTTGTTTGTATTAATTGTAGCTTATTGTTTTCTGCATATTTACGCAATCCTAGATTGCTCATAACAGTTGCAACAATTGTATCTTTTTTTAGAAGACCTTTTTTTCTTAAACTAGAAGAAATAATAGCTAACAATTTGTCTCCATCAATTTCATTACCATTTTCGTCAACAGCTAAACATCTATCGCCATCACCATCATAAGCAATTCCTAAACTTAAATTATTTTCCACAACAAATTTCTTTATTGTATCTAAATGTGTAGAACCACAGTTTTCATTTATATTAATTCCATCTGGAGTGTTGTTAATAATTTTATATTTAATGCCCAAATCTTTAAAAACTTTTTCGGCAACTACTGAAGTCGCACCATTTGCTGTATCAATACCAACAACAAAATCATCTCTTAAATGTTTTTCAATTGTATCATCAAAATGTTTTCTAAAGAAATATATGTATTCACTCATTAAGTCAAAACAGTATTCTGCTACACCAATTTTTTCATTTTTAGCTGTTAGTTCTTCTAATTTTCCTGAATCCATAACTTCTTCTATTTCTTCTTCTAGAGAATCTGGTATTTTCATTCCTTTATTACTAAAAAATTTAATACCATTAAACTCAAAAGTGTTATGTGATGCAGATATAACAACACTAGCATCTGCTTTTAACTTTCTTGTTAGATATGCAACTGCTGGTGTTGGAAGTACACCTAATAATTTTACTTTTGCACCATAACTCAAAAAACCTGCTGTCATAGCACTTTCAATTAAAGTTCCTGACAAGCGTGTATCTCTCCCAATTAAAATTGTTGGTGTATGGTCTGTATGTTTTGACAATACATATGCACCAGCCTTAGCTACTTTGTATACTAATTCTGGAGTTAACTCTGTGTTAGCAATTCTTCTAATACCGTCTGTTCCGAAATATTTTCTCATATTTTGACTTCCTTTCCATAAAATGAAACCGTTTTTCCATTTTATTTATATTTTGTTGCTTATAATACAATAATATTCATTATATGAAAACTTGTAAAATAATGCTTATAAAAAATTTAAAAGTTATAGATAATATTATCTATACTTTTAATAGTTAGTTTTATCCCCTTTATTTGCATACTATTATTTCTTTAAATTCATAATAATTTTTTCTCTTAATGTTAATTTAAAATCAAATGGTTCATCAATTTCAATTTTTTTATTATTTAATACTAATTTTGGATTTTTAGTTGTTAGTTCTTCTAATTTTTCTTCTCCAATAATATCTGCAATTTCATCCAAAATTTGTGGGATTTTAGGATAAATTGTATTTTGTCTGTGTACATCTGATCCTAAAAAATGTATCATATTATTTTCAAAAAATCTTCTAACTATCATTTGTGCTTTTTCACCATACTGTCCAATGATACTTCCATAGTTTGCTTGCATTAATACACCCTTCTCAATTAAGTCATATATTAGGTCAGGATCTTTTTGTACGAAACTATATCTTTCTGGGTGTGCTAATATAGGAACTAATTTATACTGTAACATATCATAAACAACATCATATAAATTCATCGGTTCTGCATTTAATGGTAACTCGAATAAAACATAACTTGTATCATTAATTGTTGATGCTTTTCTTTTTTCCAATAGTTCTATAATATTATCTGTAAAATAAATTTCATTTCCTAAATACAAAGTTGTATCAATATTTTTTGTTTTTACATTTTCTGATATGGCTTTTAGCCATACTTCTCTTTCTGGTACATCCGTCTCATAATAGTTTTCCATATAATGTGATGTAGATATAATGGCTTCAAATCCCACTTTTTCTGCCTCTTTAACTAAATTAAATGTTTCTTCTATACTTCTTGAACCATCATCAATATTTGGTAATATATGCGAATGAAAATCTATCATTTTTCTTTTGCTCCTTTTTTTGTTTCATATTAGTTATTATTTAAATTCTTTTTCTCTTCATCCAAATATGTGTTAATTTGATTTAAAATATCTGCTGTTTTATCTGGTGAAGCTTTTTTATTTTCTTCAATTTTTATTTTACTTTGTAAACTTTTTGGCATATCTTCATTTTTAATACTTTCTGGTCTTACTCGTCTTTTCATCTCTTCTTTTTTACTTTGCACACTTCTCGATCTACTTGATAATTGTGCTTGTCTTATATTTTTAGATTTTACATTAGGATTTTTCATATTTGTTGAACCATAGTAATAAGACTGTTCATATTTTTTAATAGAAACTGGTATTTTATTTAATACCACACCTGCAATTTTTCCTCCAACATTTTGAATATTTGTAACAATTTTTTGTAAATCATCTTTTTTAGTTTGCTTATGTGCTGTTACAACAACTGTTGAATCTACAATTCTTGAAAGAATTATTGCATCTGTTACTAATTCACAAGGTGTTCCATCAATTATAACTAAATCGCATATTTCTTTTAGTCTATCCAACAAATTTATCATCTTTGTAGAAATCAATAATTCTGATGGATTTGGTGGAATGTTTCCTGCTGGTATAATATATAAATTACAAATTGGTGTTTCTTGAATATAATTTGCTAAATCATCTGATATTGGCTCTCCTGTACTACTATCAAATCCTGATAAAAAGTTAGAAAGCCCTGGTCTTGGGGCAACCTCAAAAATAGTATATTGTCTTCCTTTTCTCATATCTGCATCTACTAATACTACTTTTTTTCCAGCTTGTGCAAAAGTTACCGCTAAATTCGCTGTTACCCAACTCTTTCCTTCACCTGGCAATGTTGAAGTAACTAATAATGTTCTTAATTGGTTATTAGTATTCATAAATTGGATATTAGTTCTTAATGTTCTAAAAACTTCTGAAACAGGAGATTTTGGATCTCTGTGTGCAATTAATTCTTTTTTCACTATCTTTTACCTCCTTTTTTCTTTAGCTTTTCCATTTCTATATCATACATTGGAATAGATGCCAAAACTGGTACCTTGATTCCTCTTTCTATATCTTCTTGTGTTTTTATTGTTGTATCTAACATATTTGAAATTAACGCATACATTATTGAAATGACTAAACCAATAAAAGCAAAAATGACAATATCTTTTAAGTGATTTACATTAGATGGTTCTGTTTCTACAACAGCTTCATCTACAATATGTACATTGTTAATATTGTAAATTTCTTTGGCAATCTTTTCTTCAAATACACTGGCAATTTCATTTGCAATTTTTGCTGCATATTCAGGGTTTTCATTAGTAACTGTTATTTCTATTAATTCTGTATCTTCTACTGAAGTAACTTCTACATTTTCTCTTAATTCTTCTAAGTCAATATTGATGCCTAAGTTTGATATAACTTGCCCTAATATGTTATTACTTTTTACTAATTCACTATATGTAGAGACTAATTGTGAGTTGATTGATAAGTCTGATGTGGTGATTGTATTAGTTGATTGTTCTTCTGTGCTACTTGCTGTACCTGCTAATACTAGGGTTGTTGATGAACTGTACATTGGTGTTACAAGCCCTACTGAATAAATAATGCCTAATACAATAAAAATTAGTACGATTAATATAATGTATATTTTTTTGTGCCAGAATATTTCAAATAATTCTTTTAAGTCTATTTCTTCCATATTTGAATCCATTCCTTCCTCCTTTTATTTTTACTTTTGTTTTTCCACTTTATTAGTATAACTGTTTATCACTTTTTTTGCAATATTTTTGTTAAAAAAATCAGGATAAAGATAAAAATTTTTTTTATGTCTTTATCCTGTAAAAAAATAATATGTTTAATAATTATTTTTAAATCAATAATAATTAGATTAGTGAATTTTATGATTACAAATTAATGCCTATTTTTATAATTTCTTTAGCACACAATGAGCCTAATAATTTACCTTGTTCATCTATAACTGGAGCTACCGAAACTTTTTTATTTCCTTGTATCATAATTCTTAATGCTTCTGCAGCAAGCATATCTTTTCTTATTGTAACAGGTGTATATGTTAGTATTTCCTTTAAATTCATATTATATATATCTACTCTTTCGGATAACTTTCTTCTTAAATCTCCATCTGTAAATATTCCTACTAATTTATTTTCTTCGTTTACAACATTTACCATTCCTAGACTAGTTCTACACATTTCTTCTAGAGCTTCCTGAAAACTTGCATCATTCTTTACTACTGCATTTTCTTGTCCTATACTCATTATATCTCCAACAGTCGTTATTAAACTTTTTCCTAAAGAACCTGCTGGATGGAATAATGCAAAGTTTTTTTTGTTAAAAGCCTTTGACTTTGCGCATAATACAGCTATTGCATCTCCTAAAACTAATTCTGCAGTTGTACTAGATGTCGGTGCAAGTTTCATATAACATGCTTCTTCTATTGTTGGAAAAACAAATGCTATATCACTATTTTTAATTAAAGTTGAATATTGATTTCCAGATATACCTATAATTTTTGCTCCTATTTTTCTTATATTAGGCAGTATTCTTATTACTTCCTCACTTTCTCCACTAAAACTGATTGCAAAAACAACATCTTGTGCTGTTATCATTCCTAAATCTCCATGTTGAGCTTCTGATGGATGTAAATAGAATGACGGTGTTCCTAAACTTGCAAAAGTTGCTGATAATTTTGTTGCAATATGTCCAGGCTTTCCTATTCCTATAAATATTAATTTTCCTTTACACTCCAATATGGTGTCTACTATTTTAACAAATCGATTGTCTATTGTATTTTTTACTCTTTCTAAAGCATCTATTTCAATATCAAAAACACTTTTAGCCTCATTAATGATATCTATTTTTTTCATAATATAGCCTCTTCTTTCTTAATATTTTTATTCATCTTTTATTGCAATTTTTACTTTTATAAGCTTTCTTAATAATTCTTCCATATTTTCTAATTTAACCATATTTGGTCCATCTGATAATGCATTATCTGGATCTGGATGTACTTCCATAAATAATCCTTCTACTCCTACTGCTACTGCTGCTTTTGCTAAATATTCTACATATTCTCTATTTCCACCTGTTGAATTTCCTTTTCCTCCAGGTTTTTGAACACTATGTGTTGCATCAAAAATCACAGGATACTGAAATTTTTTCATTTCTACTAAACCAGTCATATCAACAACTAAGTTATTATATCCAAAACAAGATCCTCTTTCACATAACATGATATTTTTATTTCCACTGTCTTCTAATTTTCCTATTACATTTTTCATATCCCATGGAGCCAAAAATTGTGCCTTTTTTACATTAATTATTTTTCCTGTTCTTGCTGCTGCTATAAGTAAATCTGTTTGTCTGCATAAAAAAGCTGGTATCTGAACAATATCCACAACTTTTGCAACTTTTTCAGCCTGCCAAGGTTCATGTATATCTGTTGCTATTCTTAATCCTAATTCATTTTTTACTTTTTGTAATATTTCTAATCCTTTTTCTATTCCTGGACCTCTGTATGAATGTATGGAAGTTCTATTAGCTTTATCAAATGAAGCTTTAAAATAATAATTAATTTCTAGTTTTTCTGTTATTTCTTTCATCTTTTTTGCTATTAACATAACATTTTCTTCACTTTCAATTACGCAGGGACCTGCTATCAAAGTAAAATTTTTTGCATTCTTTATTTCTTCTAATTTTTCTTCCATATTTTTATCTCCTCTTCTTTTTTATTTTTTAAACTATTCATAATAGTTTGTGCAAATTTAAAATCTTCTAAATAATCTATATCTATGGCTTCAACATCATCAATTTCTTGAAAATATGGTTTATTTCCTATTCTTCTTTTATTCATTTCTGTAAATACTTCTTTTTTAAATATAAAAAATGCACTTGTCTCATAATATATTGGTTCAATGTCTTGAGTTCTTGGTATATCTTCTAATTTATAATTTAATGTTTCTCCTTTATACCATACAAAAGTTTTTATTTTTCTTACAGACATTGCTGAATCATAATTTTCATCTAATACTTTATCTAAAGCATTTGAAATCGATTCAGATTTTATAAATGGGGCTGTTACATGAGCAAGTATATATACATCTGCATCCACTTCTTTAATAAAACTCTCATATATTTCTTGTCCTTTTACTAAATCACCATCTAAATATTCATTTCTTTTTAAAAATTTCACACCATTTGGCATATAATTCATTATTTCTTCATCACTACAATATACATATATCTCATCTATTTTTTTTACTTTTAATAAATTTTCCGTCATATATGTACATAATGGTTTTCCTGATAAGTCTAAAATATTTTTATGTGGCAATCTTTGGCTATTCAATTTTATTGGTATAAGCGCTACTACTTTCATCCTCTTTCCTCCTTTAATAATTTTAAAATATATTCTACATATTCTCTATATGCACCATATCCTCCATTTTTGGTTGTTACATATTGAGCTTTTTCTTTTACTTCTTGAACTGCATTGTTGGGTGCAACTGGTATGCCTATTTTTTCCATAACACATATATCTTGAATATCATCTCCCATATATGCAATTTGCTTAAAATCTATATCATATTGATTACAAATATTATTTAGAACCTCTTCTTTATTCTTTATTCCCATATATATTAAATCTATTTCTAAATCTTCTGCTCTTTTTTGAGTTGCATAACTACTATCTCCTGAAATAATACCTGTTATAATCCCTTCTTTTTTTAACAAATTTACGCCCATCCCATCTTGCATATTAAATATTTTTAATTTTTCACCTTTTTCTGTGTATATAACATGATTATCCGTCATACAACCATCTACATCAGTCAATACCATTTTTAGTTTCATTCTATATTCTCACTTCCTTTACCACCCAATCTATCACTTGACTAATTATAATGGATAGAATTAAAATAAATACAAAATTAATCATAATCTGTTTTAAATATTTTTTATAAGATATTTCCATAACAATAAACATTTTACAAAAATAAATAATATTAATAATAATAAAAATTAACACCATTAATGATAATGCTATATATATACTATCAAATACGAATTTTCCTATTAAAAATGAAATAGTAATTCCTATTGATTGAGCAATATATGTATACATTACATATTTTTGCTTTTTCAAGTTAATGGATATTCCTTGTACACTTGTTGTTAAAAATACAAAATACGTTTGAAATGCAACAATACGTAACATATCTCCAGCAGACTCCCAATCCTCACCCAAAAATATTCTTATTGCAATTTTTCCAAAAGATATTAGTAATATCATTGGAATAGCTCCCACTTTCATCATTTTGGTTATACTTCTATATGTAAATTCTCCAATACTTTGTCCTTTATTCATCATTTCTGTACTTTCTTGAAAAAATACTCTTCCTACTGCATTTCCTAACAATGTTATTGGTATATTTAAAATTTTAATTGTTATTGAATAATACCCTAATATAGTACTTCCGAAAAATATTTTAATAATAAATGTAGGTAATTGATTCTTTAGAGCATTTATGACATTTGTTGGTAGTTGATATTTTATGAAGTTAAGATTTTCTTTAAATATTTCTTTATATTCCCTTATATTAGCATTAATAGATTTTTTGGGCATATATTTTTTCATATTCATCAATGTTAATATTTGTCCTGCAATCCAACCTATATAATATCCATATTGTTTTAGTCCTATAATACCTAGTATTATTCCTATAATTCCAAAAGATAAATTATTTATAAGTGGATTTTTCATCAATATATCATATTTACCTTTTCTGTTTAACCATGTATAACAAATTTGTATTTGCTGAAGTGTAAACATTGCTATTAGTGAATATATAATTAAAAACCATATGTTTAAATTTGTATCATTTTCTTTGAAAAATGTATATATAATCCCTATTATGATAGATATTACAAAAGAAAATAGTAATATAATACTAGTTAATATTTGGTAAATTTTTTCCCTTTTATTTTCATTCTTTTCTACCATTAGAGAATATGTTAATCCCAAATCTGAAAAAGAATTAACAAACAAATATATAGAATTTAAAAATGCCCAAATTCCTAGTATCTCTGCACCATATATTCTAGTAAATATCGGTACAGTTATAAGTGAAATTATCTGTCCAACTAATGTTCCAGAAGATATTTTTGTTATATTCTTTAATCGTTTAGAATTTTTAAATTTTTCTATTGCATTCTTTAGCACATACTTTACTTCCTCTCTATTAAATTTGTTAATTCCCCTTCAAATTTCATTGTTTTCTGTTTTAATACATTCAAATTCTTCTCTATATTTTTTGTTATTTGGTTATAGTCTGTTAATATGTCATTAAAAAGTGAAACAAATTTTTCATAATATTCTTTATCTGTTAAAGTAATAGAATATTTTTCTACACCTAATATTTCCATTGCTCCTCTATTTTTATGTTCATAATAATCACTTAAATTTAGTGATATGACAGGTACTTTTTCTCCTACTGAAAAGATAATAGGATGATGTTTCATTGTTATACATATTTTAGATTGCGATATGATTGTTCTAATAATATTAAAATCATAATCATAAATTAGCATTCTAATCCTTTCGTCTGCATATTTTTGCATATAGTCCTTCATTGTCTGCTCGTCTGAAGGTATCATCGGAATCAACAAAATATTATATTGTGTTTTTTCTAGTATTGTTTTTATAATATTATTTAATTGTTTTAGAACTTCTTCTTTTTTTTCCTTTTTTAAAATTCCCCAATAATGCATATTAAATGCCACATAACCATTTTTTCTAAAATGATTGTCACAATTTGAATCTTGAAAAATTTTATTAATTATATCTGTATTGTTTTCTTTTGAACAAAACAATGCATCATCACATACTGCATAGATATTATCACCTTCTACTCCTATTTCTTTAAGTGCTTCTAAGGATGCTTTAGGATCTCTTACAGTTATCAGTTTTACTTTTTTAAAGGCTGTTTTGGCATATCTTTTATTAAAACTTGTATTCCATACACCTATAGTTTGTCCAGACATAACTACTGGAATATTATATATATGTGCAATTCTACATAACAAAATACCATCCCACAACCTTGATAAAGTTTTTCCTGTTAAATAGCCTCCTCCTTCAAAATAAATCATTTTTGAAGTTCTAATATCATATAAAAGTGCACTTGTACTAGGTGATAATAAAAATGTAGGCCAACCTATTTTTACCAAATAAGCATTAAATTGTATCCAATATGATTTTATTAAAAATAAAATCTTTAATATATAGTTTATACTATTTTTTATAATTCCTTTATCCTTATTATAATTGCTAATATTATATAATGGAGATACTCCTTCTTTAAAAAATGCAATTCTAGGCGCTTCTCCTACATTCATATGTTTATGTGTTTTTAATGTATATTCTATATCAGGTGTTAATATTTTAATCATAAAGTTAGGAAAACAATTTTTTAATCTTTGAATAACCACATTTAATTGTGCTTCGTCTCCAACATTTTGATATCCATATCCACCAACAACTAATATTTTGTTTTGACTTTTTCTAATATTTTTTATTCTTTTTATTTTATATAATTTATTTTTTATTTTTTCTATCCTTAATATTTTGTTTAAAATTTTATTCATTTTATTATATATTCTTTTGATTAATGTAATTTTTTTAGATGTTTTGATTAATTTTTTATTATATCCTTTTATTTTCATATTGTTATATTCTTTTATTGATTTTTTTCTCATATATGCGTTTACTCTATGTGTAAACGAAATCTTATTGAAATCTTTTGTTCTTTTTGCATTTACTCTTTTTCTGGCATAATATTGTTTAAATTTAACTGTATCTTTTTGTGATTGAATAATTTCTTCCTTTGTAAGTGGTTCTATATACAAGTCATCATTATTTTTAAAAATTTCTCCTAATTCTTTATTTCTAATAATTACTATACTTTGTCCTAGTGGATCACTTGACCATTTCCCCCAAGCATCTTTTACTGAAATATCTGCTCGATATCCCCAAAAATCTGAACAAGCATTACAAACATTCATAGAGAAACTATAATTTCTCCATTGTTCTGTAAATTCTGATTCAAATCTATTCATTTTTTTTATTGTTTTATTTTCTGTAAAAAAATGATTGTTAAAATTGTTAGCATCTTTTATATTATCTTTGTTTCTTAAATCAACTTTATAATTTACATTTTTTTCAATATTTAATGATTCAGCTAAATAATCTGTAAACATTCCATTTACATTATGAGAACAAGCAAGTGCTATTGTATAAACTTTTTCTATATGTGAATATTCCTTATTATTACTAAGCAAATTACTGATGCCTCTTATAACGCAAGGTGTCCCAATTACCAGTACTTTTTCATATTCCGATTTTTTTATTTCTTCTAATACTTTGTCAAAAGATATTGCACAATAAAATGAACGTCTATTATGATTTAATTCATCAATTGTTTTACTAATAACTGCTTTATAATGTTGTTCTCCTGTTTTTCCTTCAATCATTTTAGCATGTATAATGACATCTATTTTGTTATTCTTTAAAAGATATTCTGAAATATAGGTAGCTATCCCTCCTGAAGCACTTTTCTTTCTAGCATTTTCATCTCTTACATATGCTAAATGGTATCCGAGCATTTTTTATTCCAAATTCATTAAAATCTTCATATAAATCAACTTTTTCGGATTCTTTTTTTAAAGTTTCAAATGTATTGGGACAAAATTTTGTACATATCCCACATTCAATACATTTTTCTCTATTAATAACCGGTCTTAAATAATTTTCTTCACATTTTTTCATTTTAATTGCATTTACAGGACATACTGCTTTACAAATTCCACAACCTATACATAAATCATCCTTTATTGTTTTTTCTTTTACAGATTTTTGGTTCATTTTTATCCTCCTTTAATTCATTTATTAGTTCATTTGTATTTTGGGGAATTATAAAACCATCTAAACCAAATTTTTCATTCACTTTATTTAAGTATTTAAAATATTCTTCTGTTACCATATCTGATTTTTCCTTTGTGCAATTAAATAACAAATATGTTTTTATATTTTCATTAAAATACAATTTTGAAGCTAGTACACTTCCTGAAGAAATAGTTAAAAATATTTTATCAGAAAAATTATTATTCATTTGTATGATTTCCCATGGTATACCAATTGTTTTATTAGTTGCTATCCCATACTCTTTAAATCTGTCTATTTTATTTCTAGGATGTAGTTTTACTAATATATTTTCTTTTCCAACCACATCTGCAATTTTTAAGACTAATTCTAAATCATCCATTTTTTTGCCATCACAAAAAAATGATTCTTCAAAAAATATGTATTTTTTTGTATACTCATTCAAAATATGTTCATAATTAAATGTTTTATTTAATATGTTAACAAGTTTATCATCTTTTTTATTAAGATTTTCTATTTTTTCTAATGCATATTTATGCTCAAACAATACTAAATCTGGATTATAAAAATAATATTTACTAATCCTACTTTCTAATCTTTCTCTACTTGTAAAATAATTTAGATATTTATTAAATTTATTTATAATAAGATGTGAAAAATCATATAAATAACTACAAAAGCCTTCTTCATACCTCTGACATATAATATCTTTATTAATTGCATATAATTTATTATATACACAATATGTAAATACATCATAATTAAAAAACATCAACAAATCATAATTCTCATAATCTTTTTTTTCTATAAATTCATTTAAAGTTTTTTTCCAATTTATTAATTTTATATATTTTTTTATTTTATTAGTTTTATAACATATATAATCAATATTTGCAGTTTGCACTTGGTTAAATAAATTTAACTCTTTTAAATTTAATGCAATTTTATCATAATCTGTTGATATATCTGTTATTATAATGTCAACTTCTCTGTCCTTTAATGTTGTATTTTTTAGATTAATTGCTGTTATAATTTGAAAATATGTATTTGCAATGATTAAAACTTTTTCCAATGTAAATTCCTCCGAAAATTATATATCAAATATTGACTGATATGGTAAAACTTCATGCATTCCTAATATTGCTATTTGTCTATAGGTAACATATGCATATATTAAACAAATTGCACAATTTATTATGAATTTTAATACTTTGTTTTTTTCATACTTAGTAATATATGGTATATATATTATTTGTAAAAATTGTGGCACTAATATAATCCTTCTTGTCATTGGTACAATTGCACTACATATAGCTATTAATGTAGTTATAAGTTGAATTTTTATATACATATTATATAATTTATCATCTTTATTACGATAATAATAATACATTTGAACTATCATAATAATTAAATTAATAATGAGTAATGAAGTTTGCATTGTTATATTAGAATTGTTATCATTATAATACCAATAATAATCTGTAAACGATATAATATATTCAAAAACTATATCTAAAACTGGTAACCCAACACATGTTGCTAATGTCAATCCTATTGTTAATTTTCTTGACAATTTTATATTGTAGATGAAATATAATGGATATAATAATAACACACTTGTATGCAATGTAGATGCAATCAAAACCCATATTGTATATGGTACTATTTTTTGTTCTTTTACATATTTAAAAGCATATAGAACTATTGCTAATGCCACAAAATTTCTCATTAAGTTTAGCCCTGCAAAATAATGTCCTCCAATAATAATTATTAATATACTATATGGAATATTATTTGATTGTTGAGATATAGCTTTATATGTAAAAAAAACAAATAAAAACGCACATACAATAAAAAGCCATTGAGAGTTTGTAGTAAAAAATATTATGACATCAATTAATTTTATAAACCCCCATTCAAAAATATTATCTAAATTATATCCATCTATTCGCCATAAAAATCTTTGAGTATATGTATATGAATAGTCTGTTCCTACATTATATCTAAAGGCTGCTACACAAAATAATGGAATTGCTGATATGACTAAAACTATTTTAGCAAAAATTCTATCTTGTATTGTCTCTTTTTTTGCATGTTGATATATATATCCAAAAAATACTGATAATATTGTAGCTATAATATATACTTTCACCATTTCCTCCTATGTATTTTTATTTATAAATCATTAATACTATCTTTTCATAATTTAGTTTTAGTTTTAAAAGTCTTTTTAAAAAACCTACTTTCCAACTGCAATTACAAAAGTCGTAATAGAACTTTTTCGGATTAAATATATAATATACTATACTATTGGGTTTTGCAAATTTCACTTTAGTTGTTTCAACATACGATATATCCGCAAAAAGTTTTATATCTTGGTTTGTAGGTTGTAAGCCTAATTTTCTAAAATTATTCCAAGCTATATTATGTGTTATGTTAATATAATTTTTGTACCTAAAATTACTATAATCATCTATAAATTGCATCGCTCCTTCTTGTATAGCTTTAAATATTTCTATTTCTTGTTTTGTATATTCATAATTGCCAAGAACTGGTACTATTTTACCACTTTTCTCACTATATTTTATTGTTGTACCATGTTGAGCTAAAAAAAAGCTTTCAAATAGGTTTAAAAACCCTCGTATTTCTTTGTTTATTTTATTTGATTTATAATCAAACAAATATGATATTTGTTTATTACCTTTATCAATAAACTCTTTTGCTGCTGTTGATTGTCCCATATAAAATCCAGTAATATCAACTTTTTGATTATCTTTTTTTAATATATTATTTAAAGAGTTCTGCATAGTACCCATCCATCCAATATCCACAACAGCTACTTTTCCATAAAAATCTTCTTGTTTTAAATATTTTAATAATAATTTTTCTTCTTTTTCTGCATTTTCTTTTATATCATGTTTTATTTCTTCAAAAAACTTTGTGAAATTTTTTTCATTTTTTACATTAGTTGTTAAATCATAGTTATATTTTTTTATAATGGAATCATATTTTTCTATATTTAAACCAATGTTAATAAAAAATCCTTTTAAGTCGACTATTCTTCTCATTTTAATAATTTTAAAAATATCATCTACTTTTTCAATATCTTTTAATAATGATACTCTTGTACTTCTTCTTGATACATATAAATAGTGACTTTTTACTTTTGTATGATTAATTTTATCAAATGATTTTTTTAGCAAATTTCCTTCTCTTGCTAAAAAGAAAATTTTTTCAATTTTTTGCTTTGAAATTTGCTTTATTAACCACTTTGTATATCCATACAAAAGTATTCCTAAAATCTCATATCCTATTTGATAATATATATTTGCATATATAGGCATATTATTATTTATAAAAGTATTTATTATACTATAATCATCTTTTTCTATTTCACTTAATCTTTCTAAATTATAATATCTTAAATTATGTATTTGTTTTGGTATCAAAACACTGTCTATTTTGAATAATTTTGGCATTATGTAATCTGCCCTTTTTGAATCTCCAATATGTATAATTTGCTTTGCTGATATATTTAATTTTTTTAATATATATGGATAAATATTTCCTCTATATTTATTTAATTTTATTTCATTTGATACAAAAAGATATTGATATCCTGATATACCCACAATTCCCAAAATTTCTTCTATATATTTTCTATTCAAATACATATCAGTAGTAATAATAATTTTTTTATTTTGCTTTATACAATAATCATAAATTGGATAAAAATATTTATTCTTTTGACATAACATTTCTTCTAATTCTATTTCTATCTCTTTTAATCTATCTATATTGCATTTATCATTAACTTTTATTTGATTAAAGATATCATCTATATTAGGTTCGTTTCCCTCTGATACTTGTTTTGCTTTTATTTCAGCATTAATTCTTAACTCTTTATAGTCTGGTATCACTATATTATTTTCTGTCTCATATTTTTTTGCAGTAAGATTAAATATATCACTTGGTTTATCTACATTACGTTTTATCAATGTATCAAATATATCAAAAGATACATATTCATATTTATCTATTTTCTTTTTTATTTTTTCTACATTATACATATCCTTTATCATTTTTACCTCTTACTTATTCCAAAACATCTCTAAATTATCTTCATCATATATATTTATATTTCCTATCTTTTCTGAATATAATTTTCTTTGTTTTTCAAATTGTTCTATATTACCCATTACCTTGGCTGGATTTCCTACTGCAATACTATCATCTGGAATATCTTTAGTCACTACACTACCAGCACCTATAATACAGTTTCTGCCAATTTTTATGTTGGACAAAAGGGTTACCCCCCCCCCGAACAAAAGTGTTGTCTCCAATTTCTATTGTTCCTAGAAAATCTTTATATTCATTAGTGTTATATTTTTTATTTAACATCCCACTAATTACATCGTGCTCTAAAAATAGTACATCTGTTGCAATTCGCACATTGTTTCCTATTTTAACTAATTTGGGTTGTGTTGGAATTTTATATGGTTGATACCAAACATCATTTCCAAATTTTTTAAATATTCCTATTTTCTTTAAATACGCTCCTCTTTTCATTCCATTTCTTAATAAAAGTAATTTTAAATTTATTAATTGTTTTTTCAAATTTTTCATATTTATCTTTCCTCAAATTTAATATTATGGTTTTATGCACCATGTACTTCCTTTTCTTTTAATTTAATAAATATTGACGGGAATATTTTTCTTATAAAACTAATACCATAGCTTTCCATCATACATAAAGATATGTTTTTTAGTTTTATTGGAAATTTTAATATTTTAAACTTGAATGATAAGCTTTTTGCTTTCTCTATAGCTTTAATCGTTTGCTCATCATTTAATATTTGCTTTATTTTAATTCTTTTATCTTTATTTTTTATATTAGGATTATCTGTCAATTCTTGAATGCATTGAATTAATCTTCCAACATAATAACAACTGATAGCATCTATGCTATTTTCATCTGTTTGTTTCCAATGGTTATATAATTTGAGAATATGTTCATAATGTTCTTTTCTTTTTTCATACATATTTGGATCACTATAATTAATCATAGTTTCTGAACTTTCTCTTGATCTATACCAATGGTATTTTGTGATAGAAGACATAACAACTTTTTCAACATTCATTAAATAATCCATATTAAAATGGTGATCATCCCATTTTGTGTTTGGAAATCTTATGTTTTCTTCTTTTATTTTTTTTGTCAAATATAATTTATTCCAAGGCAAACTCAATATACTATTATTTAAATATTTATATGCATTTTTTCTAAATTCTATTTTACTATCATATACTATATCACTAATTTGATTTTTGTATGTAACATATTTTCCTTTTTCGAAATACTCCATACAAAATCCAGTAACTACTAAATCTGCTGAATTCTGTTCTGCTAAATTATACATGATTTCTAACATATCATTTTCAATCCAGTCATCTGAATCAATAAAATACATATATTTTCCTGTTGCTTGTTCTATCGCTATATTTCTTGCTAATGGTGCTCCTCCATTTTCTTTATGTATTACTTTCAACCTTGCATCTTTCTGTGCATATTCATCACAAATCTTCCCACTATTATCTGGTGAACCGTCATCAATTGCAAAAAATTCAAAGTCTTTAAATGTTTGATTTAATATACTTTCTATTGTTTTTTCTACAAATTGCTCTACCTTATATACAGGCATTATTACTGATATTTTCGGCATTTTTCATTCCTCTTTTATTTTAATTCTTTTTGTACACACTCCAATGCACTTTCTATTACTTTATCCATATCATAATACTTATACTGTCCTAATCTTCCTCCAAAAATAATATTAGAATCTTTTTCTGATAATTTTTTATATTTTTCATATAATTTATTATTTTTTTCATCATTGATAGGATAATATTGTTCTTTTCCTTTAGACCAATTGTCTGGAAATTCTTTTGTTATAAAAGTTATATTTTTAGTTTCTTCTTTTTCTTGTTTTCCCAAACTTGCTCCATATTCAAAATGTTTATGCTCAATAATTCTTGTATATGGAATTTCATACTCTGTATAATTTACTACTGCATTTCCTTGATAATTTCCTATATTAACTTTTTCTGTTTCAAATTTTAGACTTCTGTATTCTAACTCTCCAAACTGATAATTGTAAAATTGATCTATTGATCCTGTAAAAACTATTTTATTTGCTATTCCTTCTAATTCTTTTTTATGTTCAAAATAATCATATTCTAATTTCACATCAATTTTTGTACTGTCTAACATTTTACTTATTATTTGCGTATAACCACCTATTGGAATTCCTTGATATTTATTGTTAAAATAATTGTTATCGTAGATTAATCTTACAGGTAATCGCTTTATAATAAAAATTGGAAGTTCTTTACATGATCTTCCCCACTGTTTTTCAGTATATCCTTTGATTAATTTTTCATATATTGTCTCTCCTACTAAAGATATAGCTTGTTCTTCTAAATTTTTAGGATTACTTATATTTGCCTTTTTCTTTTCTTCATTTATTTTGTTTAAAGCCTCTTGAGGTGTTACTACTCCCCAAATTTTGTTAAATGTATTCATATTAAAAGGTAAATTATATAACTCATTTTTATATCTAGCTACTGGTGAATTAGTATATCTATTAAATTCTGCAAATTGTTGTATATAATTCCAAATAATTTGATTACTCGTATGAAAAATATGTGCACCATACTTATGGATATTTATTCCTTCTTTATTTTCAGTATAAATATTTCCTGCTATATGTGATTTTTTATCAATAACCAAACATTTATTATTATGTTTACTGGCCTCATAAGCAAAAATTGATCCAAATAATCCAGCTCCAACTATTAAATAGTCATATTTTTTCATCTCACATAGCTCCTTCTTTTTTTATTACTGAAATTATTGTTTTTAAAAATATTTTTACATCTAATTTGAATGATATATTGTCTACATAATATAATTCCATCATCATTCTTTGTTCATATGTTATAGCACTTCTGCCATTTGCTGCCCAATATCCTGTTAATCCTGGAGTAACACTTAAGAATTTTTCTTTATTATTCCCATATTTTTCTAATTCATTTTCAACAATTGGTCTTGGTCCTATTATAGATAATTCCCCTTTTAATATATTTATTAATTGAGGTAATTCATCTAAACTTGTTTTTCTTAAAAACTTTCCAATTTTAGTAACTCTTGGATCATTTTCTAGCTTAAAATTTTCTTTAAATTCTTTCATTTGTTCTGGTGTAAAATTCTTTATTAATTCCTCTGCATTTGTAACCATGCTTCTAAACTTATATATGTATATTTCTTTTCCATTTTTACCAATTCTTTTGTGCAAGAAAAATACTGGTCCATTAGATTCTTTTTTTATAAGTAATGCTATCAACAAAAAAACAGGTGATAAAACTATCAATCCTATAAATGATAAAGAAAAATCAAATACTCTCTTTATATACTTATAAATATTGATCTCTTTTAATAATTCTTTTGTCCCTTTATTTGGCAATATCACAACATCTTTCGAATAGTCTAATGTTTCATTCCTGATATCCATTCCTAATTCCCCCATAAATTTAAATCATACTTTTCTACATTGTTCGACATCAATATCATACTACACTACAACCTTTCTGTAAATACCTTTATGGGTGACTTTTTATGTCATTTTACTAAAATTATGTTACTTTTTTGTTATAATTTGTTATGATTTTTTTGTAAATTGTTCTTATAAGTATTAGTAATAGTATTCCTACAATAACCCCTAATGTATCTATACCTACATCTTTTATACTTGGTGTCCTTCCTGGAGAAAAGCTTTGATGAAATTCATCAGATACTGCATATATAATTCCTATTAATAGTGATAGTAATATTCTCCATTTGTCTTTTATTTTATAAGTTGTTAATAGCCCCATTAATAATAATCCTACAACTGTATATATTGAAAAATGTGCTAATTTTCTTATTATAGTTTCTGTTTTTTCTAATACCTCATTTTTTTGTTCATCTTCTAGCATATTGTATTTGTCAGATATTTTTAGTATATTTTCTGTTATTTTTCTACTTAAAGTGCCTGAGGTTTCTCCATCTTGGCTGGAAAATCCAAATATAATGTAAAAAGTACATAGTAATAAAATGATTAGTATAATTCTTATAATTTGTATTTTCATATGTGTTTTCCTTTTCTTTTTGATTCTAAAATATGATTAGATTACTTTGCTCTAATCATATTTCATAATTGTCATATCTTTATGTTATATTTATTCTGCATAACCAGTTGCTTCAATAATTTGATCACTAATTTCTTTTACTGTTTCTGATGGTGTGTAATCTGTTTCTCCAAAAGCTTCTTCGTGTAATTGTTTTACATTACTTTCTAGGGTAACTGGCACACCATACCATCTGTCTAATGTAATTCCTCTTACTTCGTATGGCCATCCAATACTGTCTGTTATATTAAAACTTGCAATGCTTGGTAATAATGAGAATATGTCACTTGAAGTGATATTTGTATATACTTCTGGCAAAATTTGGTCTATTATTTCGTTCATTTCACTAATACTTTTTGTTTTAAATTTTTCTACCATTGCTTCTACAACTGTTCTCATTCTTTCCGTTCTTTTATAGTCTCCACCTTCTGTATAACGGATTCTTGAATAAGCAACTGCTTGTACTCCATCTAATGTTTGTGTTCCTGCTGAAGTAATTTTTTCACTTTCAATTCCAGTAGATTCTGAAGTTGCTTCTATATATTCATTAATATATTCTAGTTCATCTTCTTCTATATCTATCGTAACTCCACCTAGTGCATTTATTGCTTCTGCTACTACATCAAAGTTTACTGTTATGAATTCTGTAATATTTAAATCAAAGTTTTCGTTTAGAGTTTTTAATGCAAGTGGTGCTTCTCCATAAGAATATGCATGTGTTATTTTATCCAAGCCATATCCTTCTATATTGACATATGTGTCTCTGTATACAGATATCAACTTTACTTCTTTTGTTTCATTATTAATACTTGCAATTATAATGCAGTCACTTCTATTGCCTTTTCCTAAACTACTATCTCTACTATCAATTCCAAATAGTGCAATATTTCTGTATCCTGATAAATTTTCTTCTACTTCTGAAGATACTCCTAAATCTGTTTCGTCTATATCTACTTGTTGTATTTTACTTAATTTGCTGTTTATAAAAATAAATACACTTCCAACAATTAGAACTAGAAGAATTACTAATATCAACACTATAATTCCAAATATTTTTAGTCCTTTTTTTCCTTTTTTCTTTGTTTTTACTTTTCTTTCATCTGTATCGCTATGTTTTCCCCCCATATGTATTCCTCCAAACATATAATTTCTATTTCCCTTTTTTCAAAATTCTTTTACATTATACTATGGTTTTTATTTTTTTACAAGTTTTTTCGGTCATTTACCCATAAAACTGTTTTTGATTGCTATTTTTTTACTTTATTACTAGCATAATTGTCTATATTATCAGCTTTAAATATTTATCTATTATGTGAATTGTCGATAATACTGTACAAAAAAAAAGAGATTCATGTATCCTTTTAAAGAAAGGCATATATGTTTCTCTTTTATTTATCTATGTTTTATTATGGTTTATATTTTTTAATTATATTTCTTTTTTGTTAATTTTTATTTTTTGTATTTATATTCTGATTTTGTTTCTGCTAATTTAAGTTCAAATTGTTTATGCTCACGCTCATTTTTTTCAATATATTTATCTAATTTATTATTTATTTCTACTTTAAATTGTGTTAATTCTTCTTTTGTCTCTGTTACTGTGTTTAATATTTGTGCTATGTTTGCATTTGTTGTAATGTTTAGCTTGTCTTCTACTTTGCCAAATCTTTCTTCCATATTTGTGAATCTGACATCGAATCTTCTTTCCATATCTGTGAATTTAGCTTCGAATTTTTCTTCCATCTTGTCTATTCTTTCTTCCATAGCTGCAAATCTGGCTTCGAATTTTTCTTCCATAGCTATGAATTTAGCTTCGAATTTTTCTTCCATCTTGTCTATTCTTTCTTCCATAGCTGCAAATCTGG
>CAYVCM010000011.1:0-2125 GCA_964449925.1 uncultured Clostridium sp. | reverse complement strand
ATAGCTGCAAATCTGGCTTCGAATTTTTCTTCCATAGCTATGAATTTAGCTTCGAATTTTTCTTCCATCTTGTCAATTCTTTCTTCCATAGCCACAAATCTGGCTTCAAATTTTTCTTCCATAGCTGCAAATCCGGATTCTATTTTACTCCATAATTCTTCTAAATCTTTTATCATTATTCATCACCTCCTTTAAAAAAAGTATTCACTTTTAGTGACAACATAAAAAAACTATATATTTTTTGAAAATTTGAAAAAATATAAATTGAGATAAAATATTACGAATAAAACTTGAATAATAAATTATCTGTATAATAAAATCAAAATTCTACAAAAAAGATTTTAAAAATATAAAAAAACTAAAAATTTAAAAAGAACTAAATTTAACCATATAAAAAATATAGATAAATTATGTTTGTATTTTAACATGTTTATCTATATTTTTCAAGTCCTTATTTACTAATTTTTGGTATTTTTTGATATATTATCTTTATTTTCCTTTTTTTATTGAACAATATCTTTCTTTTTGCTTTTCTTGTATTTTTATTTATTTTATTTAATTTATATTGCAATTATTTTGTTTTACATTTTTTCTGGCATTTCCATCCCTAATAAGTTAGCTCCTATTTTTAATACTTTTCCTACTGCATATGTTAAGTAAATTCTAGCATTTTGAATATCTTTATCTTCAACTAATATTTTATTGTCATTATAAAAATTACTAAATGCCTTTGATAAGTCAATTAAATATCTAGATAATATAGATGGTTCTTCTTTTTGTGTTACTTGTATTAAGATGTTTTCAAAATTATATATTAATTTTATAATATTTTTTGATGCTTCATCTAGTAATTTGTAAAATTTAATTTCTTCTATTTTTGGTGTATATCCAGCTTTTTCTAAAACACTTCTTGTTCTTACATATGTGTATTGAATATATGGTCCTGTTTCTCCTTGGAAGTTTAATGCTGTATCCCAGTCAAATATTTGGTCTTTAATAGTTGTTGTTGAAAGTGTGTTATATACAATTGCTCCTATTCCAACTTTTTTAGCAATTTCTTCTTTGTTTTCAAGTTCTGGATTTTTTTCTACTATAATTTCTTTTGCTTTTTCTATTGTTTCATTAATTAAGTCTTCTATTTTTACAACATTGCCTAATCTTGTTGACATTTTACCTGTTGGTAAGTTAACCATTCCGTAAGATACATGTTTTAAGCCTTTTACATATTTTTCATCTACTAAATATCTTGCTACTGCAAATATTTGCTTAAAATATAGGTTTTGTTCATATGCTACTACATATAAACATTTGTCAAAATCATATGTTTTTGATCTATATATAATAGCTGCTAAATCTCTTGTTGCATATATCGAAGAACCATTTGCTTTTTGTACTATACATGGTGTGTCTATTCCAACATCTGTTAAATCTACAATTTTTGCTCCATTTGATTCTTCTAAAACTCCTTTTTCTTCTAATTTATTTATAACTTCATCCATTTTATCTGCATAAAATGATTCTCCTTTGTATGAATCAAATGAAACATTTAAAATATCATAAATTTTATTGAATTCTTTTAAACTTAATTCTTTAAATTGATTCCATAAGTCTACACAGTATTTATCTTTTTCTTCTAATAGTCTAAAGTTTTCTCTACATCTTTCTAATACATTTTCATCTTTTTTGCAAAGGTCATTAATTCTAACATACATATCCATCATTTTGTTTATAGGGTCTTTGCTTAAGTCATATTCATCTCCCCACATTTTATATGCTTCTATCATTTTTCCAAATTGTGTTCCATAGTCTCCTAAATGATTGATACCTGTCGTATTATATCCTAAGTATTTATATATTTTATATAACGCATTTCCAATTAATGTTGTTCTTAAATGCCCTATATGAAATGGTTTTGCAATATTTGGTGCTGAATATTCTACTATGATATTTTTTCCTTCTCCAATTTCAGATTTTCCATATTCTTCTTGATTAGAGAATTCTGTTAGTACTTCTTTTACCATTATTTCTTGATTAATGTAGAAATTTATGTATCCTCCTACTACTTCAAGTTTTTCTATGTTTTTTTCATCTATTTTTATTTTTTCTTTAATTTCATTTGCTATAA
>CAYVCM010000010.1:0-29211 GCA_964449925.1 uncultured Clostridium sp. | reverse complement strand
ACATTTACCCTTTCAATTCTCATAAGCATTAAGATAATTGTTTGGAACTGCATTACTTCATCTTCCATTTCTATTTGTCTCATTTTTGATTGGAATATTAACAACCACACTGGTGCCATATATCCAAGAATAGCAAATACACAAGATAGTAATACTTCAAACCATTTTAAATATTCACTATTTACAACTTGAATTTTGTCAAAAATTCTTTCTGCTGCTGATTCTAGTTCATCATCAGTTAAATCATCATAAAAATCAAATAATCTTAAAGCAAGTTGTACTTGTTCTACTGTAACATCTAAATTTCCTCTAAAATAATCTATAACTTCATTATCATGCTCTGTTAATTCTGTTGCAGTAGCTAAATCTGATTCTGTCATTTCTCCGCAATATGTCATATTCTGTTGTTGGTTCTGTATATACATAATCAATAGCTAACTGATGTAAATATACAAATACTATTAGTGATATGATACATGTTGCAATTGCTAAACATATTCTATTAATATATAGCCATTCCATGTGTAAGTGTGATGCTGCATCTTTTAATAATTGTCGTATTTTTCTGTATTCTTTAGTTCCTTCTTTTGGAATGAATAAATCTACAACTTTTTTAACAGTTTTGTGCTTATATAATTTTGCTTGCCATGGATTCTCTGTATTTTTTGTATTTATACCCGTTGATCCATTATCTTTTAATCTTCTAACTAATACATAACAAATGATAGTTAAAAGAATAATTAAAATTTGAACAATCATACCTGGTTTACCCTCATACCAACTTTGTGTAAAAGAAAAATTACTAACTGACCAACTTTTTAATGGTTCTAGTAATAATATTGGTGCAATAGATATTAAAGATAAACTTTGAAATACATAGTTTAATTTATCTCTTTTTAAAATTTCTAGTTGCATTTCTTTTGTAATATTGTTTATATTTTTTAAGTATAAAGAGGCACCATTAACTTTTCTATCTCCAAATTCTTTTGTTAAATACGATATACCTGCAAATTCTTTTAAAAATACATTTGGTGCAATATCATAATATTTTTCCAATTCTATTTCTGGATCATTTGCAATTAATGTTTCGTAAATAGTTTCTCCTTGTCTAGACATGTTTGTTTCATCATCTTGTGATACTTGATATATAGCTTCTTCTACCATGTTAAATTCATGATATGCATGTCTTATTTCTGAGAAAAAATCTAATTGTTCTTTTAATAAATTGTCATCTTTTTTATCAACAGAACCATCAATTAATGTATCTACCATAAATAATTCGAAAATTAATAGTGTAAACATTATTAGATAACTACTGTGCGTAATGGCAATTGTTAATATTGCTACTGGAATTACTATTGCAAGTGCTTTTGTTAAAATTTTGGCAGAATCTTTTCTTGTGTTATATTCATCATCAATATTAATAATTTCTAATCTTCTTCTTAATTTAAGCATATAACGCTTTAAAAATGGTATACGAATATAAGTTATATATAATCTTTGGAATAAGATTTCTGTTGAAAAACTTTTTTCCTTTGTTCCTTGTTGTAATTTTTTTATTTGCTTATATTCTGATTTTTGCATTTTTTTGGATAAGATATAATATACTAATATGATGACAACTAATATTGCTACTGATCCACCCATTATGTAAAAAATCACTTCATTAGACACTTAGAATAGCACCTCCTTCTTTTCTAAATTTCTGTTTTTCTTGGTCTTCCTCTTTTTGTACTTTCAGCTTCTGCACCAACTGGTACAGCTTCACTATTTTTTATTCCCCAATTTCTTTCAATAAATTTATCAAAATCTTCTATATCAGTTTCATCCATGTTGTTACGCATTTCCTTGATATTTTTATTAGTAATTGGATTTGTCATTATATATTCACCATCAACATTTTCCAATATATTACGATAAATATATAATTTTTTATCTGTTGATTTTGTAAAATAATGTGTTGCATTATCAAAAAATTTATCAAATTTTCCTTCTAATGTCTTTTCATTTCTATGGTCAAATGTATATTCGTTTTTGTCTTCTACTGGTATACATTCTGTAACTCTTTCTATATATCTTCTTCCTTTAAAGTCTTTTACTAAGTGAATATCAAAATTTAATACTTGTACAACTTGTTCTTCTGCTGTTTTTTCATCTGTGAACACACCTGCTCTTAGCATAGAGTTTCTTAGTGCTGTTACTAAATCTGGAAATGTTTTTGCGTGGTGTGTAAATAATGTAAATTTTGATGCAACCTGTGCAGATTGAATCATCCAAGATGCTACGGGGTCTGTTGCAACCTCACCAATGATGTTAACAGAACCATCTGTCTTTTTCTGAACATCCAAACAGTCTTGTCCAGAAATTGTCTCTGTTTCCCTCATTGATAGAATGTTTCTAGTTGGGTAAATTTTTCTTAGGTGCAACTCAAATGCTGTTTCTGTAATACGAAGGTTCATAGTTTCGTATATATTTTCTATCATAGCCATAAGCATTGTTGTTTTTCCGGCAACCTTGCTCTCCTGTTAGTGAAA
Organism: uncultured Clostridium sp.; assembly: GCA_964449925.1. Lineage (GTDB taxonomy): Bacteria > Bacillota > Clostridia > TANB77 > CAG-508 > CAG-269. The sequence goes on along the minus strand of CAYVCM010000010.1, from coordinate 26,677 downwards.
TAATTCTTGCACCTTTTACTAAATATTTTAGTAATTCTATTGCTTCTTCTTTTCCTGGTCCATGTACAATTTGTTCTAATGCCGCTCTTTTAACATCGAATTTTCTTACGAAAAACGCCCATGTTTCTGACATTGATGGTCTTACAACAACGACACGAGAACCGTCTTTCATTTCATTAATTTTGTATCCATTTGTATCTGATAATTGTCCTGGGTTATTGTATTTATAAATATTTTGACATACTCTTTTTAATTCTGCTTCTGTACCAAATGATAAGAATGCTAAACGAATAGATTTACCTCTAAACATAATCCAAATACTATCACAAGCTCTTGGTACTTTATGTTCTGCTATTTGACTTAAATAGTCACCATCTGTTTGTGCTACTTGGCTTAAAAAACTTTCTGGCAATCCTGATACACCACCAGAAACACCATCTATATTCATATCTCTTATTTCATCAATAGTACTATATCCTTTATAATGTTGATAAATTCTTTGTACAACAACAGATAATTTATCTGAAAAAGATAGTGTGATATTTTCTTTTTCAAATATATCATTGATTTCTTGTTCTGTAATTACATATGATGGTTTTGCTTCCCCTTCAACATATTTTAATACATCTAAATTGTATTTTTTTATCATTTCTGACAAAGCTTCGTAACCAAATTCTTTTTTAAATGTATATATTAATATATCAAATTTGTCTTGTGCAGTTAATAAAGATGGTACATCAAATGGAATAGCTTTTGAAATATTAGTTTCATCTACTCCATATTCTTGAGCTAATAAATCATAAATTAATTCTTTTACATATTTTTTATCATTTACATCTCCATATGTACAACCTTTTAAGGCTTTCTTTAATTCGTATTTTTTATTTTTTCTTCTTTTTAATTCTTCTTCTGAAAGACCTATATCATATAAATTGACTTTTGTAATTTCGTCTAGTCTTCTTTTGATAAATTCCTTCATAACATCTAATGTATAGGTTTTATCATCAATATTGATTGCATCTTCTACTTCTTCAGTCTTTTTCTTTTTTATTACATAATAGACTGCAAATACGGCAATTCCTAAAACGACTATAATTAGTATAATGTTTGTTAGTGTCATTATAAGGTCTCCTTTCTTTTATCTATATCTTCATTTGCAAATTTTGTAATCTGTATACTATATTTTCAGAAGCTCTTTTTATCTCCTCTATAAAAAATGCATTTCTATCATCTGGATCAAGATTTTTTCTGAATCTTAAAAACAAATCTGGTACACCTGCTTCTTCTGTTGCCTCAAAAAATAGTGTGTTATATGGTATTGTTAGTACTTGATTTTTTTCTCCTAAATATCTTGAAATATTTTTCGAATTATATTTAGAAAATTTATCATATCTTCCAATCAATATTAATGCTTTTGGTGAAGCTAATAATTGATTTTTTTCCTTTAATTCTTTAAATCGATTAATACTTTTCAATCGTTGTGATATATTGACTACAACAATATCTGAATCATGTATAATACTATTTCTAGATTCTTCATCAACATTTTCATCTAAATCTACAAACACCAAATCATAATACTGATTTGCTGATTTTACAATACTAGGATATAAACTTTCTATTACTGTTCCATCACTAGGTGGTGTGGAAGATCCTAGTAAAATTTCGAATCTATCTGTAAATACAACTTTTGTATAATTTGTAATAATATCTGGTGAAATCTTATTACTTCTTATAACTCTTGCTAACCCCTCTACTCCTGTTTCTATTTCTACAGCAGCATTTGGTCCAAAAATACCTAAATTTTTCTTTTTCTTGTTTTCTTTCCAGAAGCACTCTTTTAATGGGTCACTACGGTTTGTTGTTGAAATTACCAGTATTCTATAGTTGTGTTCTATCGCCATATAAGTTGCAATAGCAGCAATAGACATTGTTTTGCCTGTCTGTTCAAGACTACTGTTACAAAATGTTACAATTGACATGCTCTATACTCCTCTTTCTATGATTTTTATAGCTTTACGTATACGGTTTTCGCTTGTATCACTTAAAATTTCACTTACAATATAGGTTAAACTATCTTTGTATTGTGTACTTAATTTTTTGAATTTAATTTTTGCTACCCTTTGGTTTTCCGCCAAAACTGACCAATCTCCATTTTCAATTGGAAAATAAATTCTATATTCATTCCACATTACTTTATATCCAAGTGATAAGAAATTCAAATAATCATCATCTTCTTTTAATATTTCTTTTGTAAATAACACTTTGGTTAGATTTATTGGTTCTTTTAAGTTGCTTAATACTTCTAATCCTCTTTTTAATGAATATAAATCAAATGCTGTAACAAAATAATTTTTCGTAGTTTTTACTAAATCAAATTTCCCAATAGCTTCTGCATCATCAACATCTATTAGCATTATATCATATGGCAATTGATCTTTTTCTGCGATTCCTAAATATGATTTTATTTCTTTTTCGTCATTAAAACCAACTGCCACATCAATGTCTTCAAAGTCTGTAATGTAAGTAAGTGTAGGATTTATAACTGGTACAACATATTTAGCTTTTTGTGTTAATGTTAAATCTACTACAATTACCCTTTGTTTCATGGTTGTTAGTATTTTAGCAATATTTAATATTAAGTCTGTTTTGTCATATGTCCCTATAAATCCTATCTTTTTCATACTTCTTTCCTTTCTTATTCTGTTGTTGTTGTTGTCGTTGTTGTTGCTAAACCTTCTAAGTATTCTTGTCTTGCTGTTATTGAGTTCTCAATACTTTCTTCCATATTTTCTTGTAAATTACTTTGTGCTTGATCTACATCTGCCTCAATTGCTGCATCTATTACATTATTTCTTTGTGATATTTGTGTTTGAGTTCCATCTGAATCTGATGCATTATATCTATTCCATAGAGCATTTCTAGCTTCTTCTAAAATATTTGGATCTCCATTAATTAATTCTAATACATCATAATTTACAGGATATGTTGGTGTTGCAGCTTCTTGAATTCCTGGATCTGTATATTTATTTACATATAATTTGGCACCTTCAATTTGAAAAGCATCTATAATTGCAGAACTCAATGATAATATTTCGTCTTCAGTTAAATTAACCTTTATTGTGTCTGTTGAATCCACTCCTGCAATAACAGGTATCTCTACTTGTTTTTTAGATACAACAATGTAGTCTGTTCCACTAGGTAGTAATAAACGAATATCTACATAATCTCCTGTTGCCAAATCTGTTGGTAATACAAACATATTATATTCTTGTTCTCTTAAATCATCTGTTACTTCTTCTTCATCTATATATAACATTTCTCTTGACAAAACTGTTCCTGTTGTCATTGAAATTTTTGCTATCATGCTATCTCCAATATCTGATGTTGAAAGATAATCTGTTGGTGCAGTATCATTTGTTACTTGTGTAATTGTAAAGTCTAGTTCTGTTACTTCTTCTCCGGATTCAACATCACGATTTAATACATATACAGTAACATAGGATGCTTCTAATTCTTGTTCTGCTTTCTTCATATTCGTTAATTGTAGTATTAAGAATGCAATAATTGCACCTGTTATAATTAACATTAATAACATTCCTAATAAAAATGAATTTCTTGCTTTTCTTTGCATTGGATTTGTTGCCATTACAAATTCCTCCCTTTATAGTTATTTTTGTATTTTTTTTTACAAATTTCTATCTATTTTATTTTAGCTCATTATTTTTTTAAAATCAATAAATTTGTTCTGTGTAATTAAAAATTAATATGGTTGTAATATTTTTGTAATATTTTGTTGGTTATAATATATATTTCTCTAAAACCTTTGCCACACCATCATAATCATTTGTTTCTGTAACATCTTTTGCTATATGTAATATTTCTGGTATACTACTTTTCATCGCAATTCCCATTCCTGCATTTTCTATCATTTTTTTATCGTTTATATTGTCTCCAATAGCAAGTACTTGCTCTTTTGGTATATTCAATTCTTTTAATAAGAATTCAACAGCATACCATTTATCTACATTTTTTGCTGATACTTCTGTATAAAAATATTCTAGAGGTATTTTTTCTGTTCCTTGTTGTATCATTTTTTTTGACATGCGTATAGCATCTAAAACATCTATACCATCTATTTCTCTCAGTCTTTTGGTTATGGATTGAAATATTGCATTATTTTCATCACATATTGTAATTTTTAAAAAATGTGAATTTTCCATTTCTTGTACATAATCATACATATTTTCGACAATACTAATATTGGTTTTTTGTGTTTCTTCTTTTTTTAAATTTTCTTTATAATAATATAAAACATTAAATTTTAAATTAGTTGTTAATATGATTTTATCCGTATATACATTATATGTCATACTGTTTTCTTCACATAATTTTATAATTTCCAAAACTTTTTCTTTTTTCATGTAATTTTGATAGATACTTTCATTTTTTTGAATATCGTACACTAAAGCTCCATTACCAGCAATAAAGTAACCTTTTATTCCAATTTCTTCTGCTATTGTTTTTATAGAATATGTTGTTCTTCCCGAAGCTAACACAATTTCTATACCTTTATCCATACATTTTTTTACAATTTCCTTTGTCTTTTCACTAACCTCTCCATTGCGATTAAGCATGGTTCCATCTAAATCAATTACTGCTAATTTATACATAACTCCTCCTTTGTTTTTCAATTCATTATATATTTTCTTGAATTTTTCTGTCAATAGTATAACAGTCAATTTTTGTCATGTTTTTGTTTGTTTTTTTGTAAATAATTGATTTAAGGCTTGATTTTGAGGGTTTTCCTTGCTAAAAATTTCCTGTTTATTTTTTTCATTTTTGTAAATCCTAGTATTAGAAAAAGCTTTCGTTTTTTCTAATAAAGTATATATACTGGAGGTGAATAAACAATGGCTAACAACAGTAATAAAAAATTAGTTCCAGAAGCAATGAGCGCTTTAGATAAATTTAAATATGAAGTAGCTAGTGATGTGAGTGTTAAAAAGTTATTTTAAAAAATACTTTCACATCAGCTGCTACTTCATTTTTCTTTCATATATAATATATAATATATAATATAAAATTTTTTCTTAATTTATATATCCTTAACATTAAAATCTAACTTACTTTTTTATTTCTTTTATTTATAGTTTTACATTGCCCCATATTTACTTCATTACTTATATTATTTAACTCATCAAATTTAAAATGTATAGTAACTATACTATCTTCTGTTATTGTTACTTTTTCAACTAATTGAATTAGCAATTCTTTACTTGGCTTTTCCAATGTTACAAATTTTTTTGCTATTCTTTCTATTTCCTTCTGATTTATATCTTCATTTTTAGCCCTACTAGCTTTTTCTATTAGTTCTTCTCTTTGTTTTATATAAGATTTTTTGTCTATTTCAAAGTTTTTTGATAATTCAAGAAAGTCATTTTCTGTAATAATTCCTTTTACCTTATCTATATATAGATTTTTCAAATACAATGATGAATCTTCTATCTTCTGATTTAATTCAGACATTTGTTTTTGATAGCAATCTGATTTTCTACTATCTTTATCTTCTTTTTTTGCTATTTCTATTAGTTCTTGTTCTAGATTTCTATTTATATAGATACTACATACTTTTTTTATGTGTTCAATTAATAATTCTTCCAATATTGGGATACTATTTGAATGTCTTGTACACTTATTAAATAATCTTGAATATGTGTAACAAATTGTTGTATATCTATATTCGCCATACTTTTTTAATGCATAATTTGAATATGTTAGTTGCAATTTTGCCCCACATTCTTCACAGAATAATAACCCTTTAAAGAGATAATCGTGTACTGTTCCATTTTTAAAAGGGATATGACTTTTTATTATTTCTTGTGCTTGTTGGAATCTTTCTTTTTCTATTATAGCTTGATGTGTATTTTCGCAAACTATTCTTTCATCTTCTGGCACTGTAACTCTTATTTTTGATTTGTAATTTAATTTTTTTCTTTTATTTTGTACTAAATTTCCAATATAAACCTGATTTTTTAATATTCTTGAAATCGTTGTTTGTTTCCAACAATCATACAACTCAGTTTTTCTAGTATTACCTATATTTCTTGCTGCACCTGGTACTGGAATCCCCTCGTTCGTTATAATTTGTGCAATTTTTGTTAATCCATTTCCCTGTAGAAATAAATCAAAAATATGTCTAACTACTTTTGCTTCATCTTCATTAATAATAAGCTGATATTTATTTTCAGGATTCTTCATATAACCATAGGGGGCTGTAACACCTAAAAACTTCCCATCTTTTTTTCTTTCTTCTAACACACTTCTTATTTTTTTTGAAATATCTTTTACATACATATCATTAATAACAGATTTAAAAGGTGCTATATCATTCATTCCAGCATCTTCAAAAGTATCTATATTATCTAATATTGCAATATATCTAACTTTTTTTTCTGGAAAATATCTTTGAATATAATAACCAGTATCTATATAATCTCTACCTAGTCTTGATAAATCTTTGGTAATAACAGTATCAATTAACCCTTTTTGTATATCTGCTAGCATTTCTTTAAATTTTGGTCTATTAAAATTTGTTCCTGTCCAGCCATCGTCTACATACTCTTTTACAATTACAAAATTCTTATTTTCACTAACAAATCTTTTCAATATTGCTCTTTGGTTTGTTACACTTGAACTTTCCTCTTTATCTCCATCCTCTCTTGATAATCTTATATAAATAGCGACTTTAAAAATTCTGTCCACCATCTGATTACTTAGTGGTATAAAATTATTCATTTTTTCTCCCTTCTAAGTAATCACCCTACGAATATTATATAACATTTCTTATAATATTGTAAAGTGATTTAACTGCTCATTATTTACTCTTAATTGGGAAACAAAACACTTTTTTATTATCTCATTTACATCTATTTCTGAATCTTTCTTGAATTTATATTTAACTATATAATCTTCTTTTTTTGGTATAGTATTGTTTTTTCGTTTCTTCATACTCTAGCCTCCTTTACCAAAACTTAAATTTTTTCCTCATATTATGGAACAATTTCTTCTTTTGTCTTATTTTTCCTTTTTAATAATATCTCTTGTGTTCGGATTTCCATTTTTACGTGATTCTTTATAAAATTTCTTGTACGCTTTATCTATAAAGTTCACTATAATCACTCCATTAATATATTGTGCATTTTTTCCAATTTTAAACATTTATTATTTACTATCTTTTTTTATTTCTTCATTTAATAAATTATTCGCATATCTGACTGCAAACTCTTTGCTATGTAACTTTTCTAACGGATTTAAAAACATTTTAAAAGTATTTAAGTTAATATTATCTTTGTTTGCTGAATTTAATAAATTGTTTAAACCTATTAACGCAAAAGCTTCTACTTCTTCATAATTATATAAATTTGCCATTTTATACCTCCACTTTTATAAATTGGGGAACATCATAACTTCTCCCTAATTCTTTTCTAAATTCATAACCTTTTCTTTTTTTATTATAGGTAAACGCACTTTTATTCCAATTCCTATATGCCATATTAGATAATCTCTTCTTTCTTGAAAGTTCTGTTGTTGCTTGATTGTGCATATTCCTTAAATCAATAGTATCTTTGTTTTTTTTTCTTTTTGTTACTTCTCTTTTGTGTTTTATATACTTTTTTGTATTTTCATTATGATTTTCTTTGTTTTGTTCTATTCTTTTAATTTTCTCTTTTTGGTATCTCTTATCTTTTTGTAAAACCTGTGTAACTGCACTTTTAGAAATATTAAGTTCTTTTGCTATTTCTACAGGTTTTAATTTACCTATAAAATATCTATTTATTATTGTTTCTCTATGATTTTTCATTAGTATCTCTCCTTCATTTACTTAACTTTTTGCTAACACTTTTTTAAGTCGATGAAACTAATGAGCTGTTTTTTCTCATTTTTTTCTTGTGCTTTTGAGCCTTTAATATTCGCTTTTTAAAGTTAATTATTCTTTTTCTTTGTATCCTTTGTATTTTTCTCTTTTTTAAGATTCTAATTAATTTTTCATACATTTTTTTCACTCCTTTCATTAATTAAGGTCTTTAGTTTTTATCTAAAATCGGACAAATTATTAAAAATTTTTTTAATTTTTTATCTTTCCCTATTTTTAGTTAATGTTTTGTATATTTCTATAGTAATTTCTTGTTTCAAATCCTCATCAATTTTTCCATTTATTTTGCTATATTTATTTAGCAAGTTATCGTATAAACTTATAATTTCCATTACTTCATCATCTGACATATTAAAATTTTTAAATATCATTTTCATCATTGCCTTTCATCTTTAAATATTCTTTTCTTAATTTTTTCTTTGCTCTATCTCTTGTTTTTCTAACTGTATCTGGTTTCATATTTAATTCCTTTGCGACTATTTTGTCAGTTTTATTATTAAATTCTCCATTTTCATCTTTTTCTAAATAATAAGAAAAAAGCACTAACCTTTCTTTTTTAGTTAATGCTTTTGAAATTTTTATTAAATATGGATCATCAAATATTTTCTCAAAGTTAAAGGCACAAAGTTCCCCATCCATTTTTTCTACCACTATTTTCTCAATATTTTCTTCTGATATTAAAAGTTTTTCGTCTATCATATCAATATCATCTTCCAAATATGTATAATCATTTTTTCTTAGGTAATCATATCTTTTTCTTCTTGCTATCGTTACTAATGCTGCTTTCTCTTTATTGCTTAATATATACAATATACTCCCTCTTCTAGGAACTTATGATTTATATCATTATTCCAAAAGGAGTAATAATTTAATTTAAGCTATTTTATTCAAATTTAATTATTTTCACATATTTTTACCACCTTCATATCAAAATTTTAAAAGTATTTTTATCATCTTTACCTTTTGTTTTCTTATTACTTTTGTAACTCCTTTTAAAACTTTGATACAAAGTTCCTGAGGGCATATTAATATGTTTTTTCTCAACTTATTAAAAATGTGTATAAAAAAAGCTAAATGTGGACAAAAAAAGATAAGATTAACATTTAATTTTGTCTTTTATATTATTTTGAATATGTTATAGTGTATGGCTCAGTTTGTTATTTCGACATTGTTCGACACCAATCGACACAATTCACTTGCAGAGTGGCTTTCAAAATTTGAATATGGACAAAAAAAGATAGCTTTAATATTGAATTTACATAATTTATATGCTATAATGTTGGCAAAAACAAAACATTTGTGAGGCTAATTATGGTTAATGTACTTATCCGGTAGCAAGAATACAACAAATCTTGATATTCTTTGCGAACTTGCAAATGATAAAAATTATAGAATGAAAAATGTTAAGAGTGGAAAAGATACAATAAACTGTTATTTAAAAACAAATCCAGATATATTAATTTTAGATAACAGTTTACCAGATATGTCTATTGAGGAAATTATAAACAGATTATCTTCTAATCCAATAGAAAGAAAAAAATGTAATACAATTTTGACATTACCATTAGACTATAATATTAAAATGAATAGATATGAAAAAATTAATAAAATCATCTATGAACCTTTTATGGACAATAAACTAGTCAATATGGTAAAAGAAATAGCCCTTGACCTTAACACACCAAATCTCGAAGTTGGAGAAATTGAATGGTTATTACATTCATTAAATTTTAACTGCCTTTCTGGTGGTTATAGATATATGAAAAAAGCCATTACATATTGTTACTACAAGCCAGAAGAATTAGAATATCTTAAAAATATATTGAAATATCTTGCATACGAATTTAATACTACAGAATCACAAGTTAGGGATTCTATGTATGCTTGTATTAGACCTTTTAAAAATGCTAGTGAGTATAATTGTTCTCAAGAATTATTCAATATGTTACATAACAATGGTTATAAACTTTCATTAAAAAAGTTTTTAGAAATAATAGTTTTATATTTAATAAGAAAAAAGAAAAAAGGTAGACTTTTCTAATATGAAAATCTACCTTATAATTTTTATTTTGAATTAATATAGCCTTTATAATCCTTTATTATTTCTTTGTACCTACTTTCTGTATGTTCTCTAATTACTGTATTCATTTTATCTCCAATAATTTGTTTAGCCTCAAGAAAATCCTCTTTTGGAATTTCAGTTGTTATAAAATTAAATGCTGGAACTTTATTATTTAATGCTTCTTTTGATTTTTTTATAATGTCAAGTCCATTTTCATTTGAACCTTCAAAATTGTATTTGGCAAATACCATTTCTGGAACATATTTTATGATTTTGTTATAGGTATCTTCTGGTGTACTCGCTATTGCTACAATTTCAACATCATCTATTTTATCTAATATTTCTATAATTTCATTTTTGCTTTCATTGTTATCATCTGCTACTATTATTCTTATTTTATCTCCTATCCTTCTATTTTCCCAATTTAATTCCTTCCATATCATTTCTTGTTGTTTTGGTTTGAATGAAACACAAACTGGAACAAACTTACCAAACTTATTATTTTTACTTTGATTAGTACAAGGAGTATTTTCCTCCATTTTATGAGCTCTTAACTCATTTGTTGGTGAATTATCCCATACAATTTTATCATCATAATACCTTGCAATAGCATAAGGTGTACCTATCATAAGTGAACAAACTCTAAGCATACCATTTGGATGTATTAATATTCTTGAACCAGTTTTACAAGAACAATAACCATAATATGCTGGATTTTCATCAAATTGCTCTTTAGTAGTAAATGATTGTGGTATTCTAACTGGTATTTTATATTCATTATTATCCACTTTATCTTCTATCTCATTCCATACTTCAAACCAATCTTTAATTGTTATATCAAGGTTTCCAGAAAAATAATCTCTCGGAACTCCTGTTTTAAATAAATTATGAAAATTTATTCTTTCTATTCCCAAATCTTCTGCAAACTTTATCATTTTGTCAAGATATAGATTACCGTTTTCATCTCTTTCAATTAAATATTTACTTATGCAAGATGTAATATCAATATTATACCCTAACTCTTTGGCTTTTTTTATATTTTTAACACATTTATCAAAAGAACCATAACCGCGAATAGGATCATTTATCTCTTTGGTTGGTCCATCTATACTAAATGTTATTTCATCTAACATTTTAAATTCTTTTTTTTCTAATAGTTCACTATTAAATTGTCCGTTTGTATCAATTCGTACATATTCATATCCTAATTCTTTCGCTTTTTTGATTAACTCTAACAAAGGTTTACTTTGTTGTTTAATGCCATATAAGGTTGGCTCTCCCCCCATTAATGTTAATTTTACTGCTCCCATTTCTCTAAAATCACTTAATAATTTAATAGCCGTGTCAAAATCTATTTCCTTTTTCTCTAGTTGAAATCCTATTTCTAATTTATACAAACATTGTTCACATCTTAAATTACAATCATCAATTATATAAAAGAAAATTTGTCTTAAGTTTGTTTTAAAATAGTCTTTAAATTTTTGATCCATTTTAAAATACATATTATTCACCTCATTTTATATAATTAGTGTTTCAATTATATAATGGCTTTCATGCTCTGTAAATTATAAATTTTAGAGGTAATCCCCCTATTTTTTTGGGGTAAAAAAAGAATATCCGCTGGGATATTCTAATATATATTTAATCTATCTAGCTTTTCAAGTAATCATTTATAAATGCCTTGTCTACTTTTGTTAATCTATCTTTAATATATACAATATTAATACTATTCATAGGTAATTTTATAGGTATTTTTACTTCATATAATTGCTCTCTTTCTATATCCTTTTGAGCTGCAGCTCTCATTACATAAGCTATTCCTATACCTCCTTTGGCTGCATTTATTCTTTGTTCAGTCGTTGGACATTTTAAATTTACTTTCATTTCTATATTATATTGGTTTAATATATCTAGTAGTTTTTTAGTTGAACATCTATTATCATAACTTAAAATAAAATTATAATCTTTAAGTTTATCAACCTCTTTTATTTCTATTTTCTTATTTGCAACAAATATGTTTTCTATTTCTTCTATTTTATTTATTTCAATTTCATCAATATACTCATCTGGAATTGTATCTAAAATAACAAAATCAATTTCATTGTTTTTTAATTCTTCCATCATTTTTTTGCTATTGGACTCTGTATCTAACTTTATTTCAATATTAGGATAATCTTTTATTAATTTGATAAGTTTATCCATCAAATAAAATTCTGTAATATGTGATGGACATCCTATAGATAACTTGCCATTTTCTAAACTATTTCCACTCTCAATGATATTGGGAATAAAATCACACAAGGAAACTATTTTTTTTGCCTCAGGATATATTTCTTCTCCTTGTTTTGTTATTTTAAGTCCATTATTAGATCCTTTATTCTTTCTATAAAATAATTGTACTCCTAATTGTTTTTCTAATGAATTAATATCATTACTTATAGCTTTATCTGTTGTATCCATTTTTTCAGCGGCCTCTGCAAAACTTTTAGACTCTGATACTATAACAAAAGTTCTATAAAGGCTGGGATTTATATTTCCTTCAATAGTCATAATATATCTCCTAATATGGATTTACTTTATTTTTGATAAAGTCTTTAATATTATATCATATTATGTCAATCTTGTAAATATTCTTTACTCATTAACTCTTGATTTCAGTCATCTTTTATTATATTACACAATAATCCTTTCTCATATTAAATTTTATTAATTAAAAAATATCACTCCTAATATTATACCTATACATAAACTTATAATTAAAATTATTATAACTAAATTTCTCATTTTGTATATATTTCTAGTTTTAGCTTTTGATTCCTCTTTCTTAATTCTATCAAAAGCTTCTTTAATTCCTCTTTCAACACTTTCTGGAATATCTACTGGTTTTGATGCTATATCCCTAATATATTTGCTAAACTCATCATTTTCTAATATTTCTTCATTAAATTCTTTTTTCATATTTACAATTTACCTCTTCTTAATTTATATGATCTTATATTTAAAAATTTTTTCTGTATGTATTTAATGTCTTTTCATATCCTTTTCACATTCATCAACAATTCTTTTGATAATCGATATATCTCGTTCATTTGAATAATTTACTATTTTTCTTCTCATACTTGAAATAGAAAATTTTATAGCAGAATAAGTACAACCATATAAATTAGCTATCTTGGTAATAGTCATATTTTCTATGTTATTTGCATTTAATCCATAATATAAGCAAAATCTTTCTTTTTGATTTTTTGTTGCTCTTTCTTGCCTATCCACTAAATTCATAATTTCTATTTTTTGACTTTTATTAAGTCTTGAATTTTCCATTAGTTCTTGCAATTTATCCATTAATAAACTTTCTTTTTCATAACTCATAACCTTTCCATCCTTTCTTTTTTGTGTTGTGACAAACGCAGTTTGTCTTTTGGATTAAAAAAATATTATACAATATTTAATAGAATAATTGTGAAAGGGGTAGCTTTTGTGGGAACTATAAGAAAACTAGATGATAATGTTAATATCGTTGGCAAAAATATCAAACGAATACGAGAAGCTAAAAAACTTTCTAAATATGATTTATGCTGTAAATTGGAATTACTTGGTGTAACTATGTATAAAGCAGATATTTATGAAATTGAAAATAATAAAAGGCTTGTTAAAGATTTTGAAGTTAAAGCACTTTGTTTGGCTTTATCTGTTTCACTTGTCGAATTATTCGCTGATACAGATAAATATTTTGAACACTAATTATAATATTAGTGTTTTTTTGTTAATTTCAATCATACAGATTTTCTTAATATCCCTTATTTTGCTTATTTCCTATTTTTTATTAAAATAATTTTATTATCTTTAATACATATTTTAAAATCATTATTTTCTGTTATTCCTAGTTCTTTACGTATCTCTATTGGAATAACACAATTTCCTAACTCATCAATCACTCTCAATTTTCCTTTTTCATTTTCCATTATTGAGTTTTTTATTTTATTAATTTCAATATGTATTTCCACTTCATGATTAATAATCTTTTTCTCTTCAAAAATTTTTTCTTTTTCAACTTTAAAATTTGATTTTTCTAAAATTATATTTATCCCACTTCTATAAACATATAATTTATCCCCCTGATGTATTTTTAGTTCTTCCCTAATTTGAATAGGTAAATATATTCTACCCAATTCATCCATTCTAATAAATAATTTTTCTTGTTTTTTCGTTTGTAACATTTGTTCCATAATTTTTATTCCTTTCTTTTTTATAATTAAATTAATTTTTATAATATCTAAAAATTATGGCTCTTAGTTCATATATTATTACTTCAAAAGTTTATTTATTTATCCCAATTAAGCCTTAGTTACTAATACCCTCCTTTCTTTAAAATTTATCATATTTATCATTACTACATATTAATTCTTCTAATTTTGTAACATATTCATCCCATTTTTCTAGTTCATTTCCATTGAGCCAAAATTGAAATAATTTTTTCCTTTCATTCTTATATTTTTCAGTTTCTTTTTTTGTTTTTTCTAAAAGTTTTAATGTTCTTTTAGATAAATCTTCAACTTTGCTATTTCTCAATCTTAATTCCTCCTAAAATATGACATCTTTTTTTATTATACTTCTCATTTTACTTTTAGTCAATATATTTTCCACGTATTGTCGGTTTTTTGTTGATTTTTAGAGAATTTTATGATATAATATTTGCATTCCTAATCAGTAGCTATCCAAAATATGTAAATGAAATAATTTTCATTATACATACTGCTGGATTTTCTTTACGAAACTACTGATTGCTACCCAAACAATCAAAATTAAAGAAAGGAGCCTATTTATGAAAAACAAAATTGCAACTTTAGTCTCAGAGGTTCTCAACATCAGCAAAGATGTAGTAGAGGTCCAAACTCCTAGCAATGTTGAATTCGGTGATTTTTCAATCCCGTGTTTTGCATTTGCTAAAATTTTGAAAATGCCTCCTCAGGGCATTGCACAGAAACTGGCTGATAGTTTTTCTTTACCTTCCGTTGACCATACAGTAGCGGTAAATGGGTACTTTAATATCTTCTTGTCTAAGCAAACCATGTTTGCTGAGACATTAGATACCATTAATAATACCGTAGACTATGGTTCTTCTCATTCTGGTGATGGCAAAACCGCTCTTGTTGAGCATACCAGCATTAATCCCAATGCCTCTCCACATATTGGAAGGGCAAGAAATGCACTTATCGGCAATGCAATAACAAAATTGCTACAATTTGAAGGCTATTCTGTTGATGTCCACTATTTCGTGAACGACATTGGCAAACAAATTGCAATGCTTGTTTTTGCTGCTGAAGGAAAAGAAAACATAGAATTCGATGACTTACTTTCCTTGTATGTACAAGTCAATAACGATTTAAAAGATCATCCAGAAATTGAACAAAAAGTCTTTTCTTTGCTTCATGAGTTGGAAAATGGTAATATTGACGTCATTGACAAATTTAAACATATTGTTGGAATTTGTATAAGAGGTCAAGTAGCCATACTCAACGAATTAGGAATTTTTTATGACCACTTTGATTATGAGTCCGACTATGTTGTGAATGGAAGAGTTAAGGAAATCCTTGAAGATTTGAAAAATACAGGAAAAATGTTCGAAGATGAAACAGGAAGATTGGTGATTGATGAACATGGATATGATATTCCTTTGGAAAATCCGTATTTAGTTGTAACTCGTCAAGATAAGACTTCATTGTATCCTTTAAGAGACATAGCTTATACTATTGATAAGGTAGAAACTAAAGCAGATAGAAACATTATTGTTCTAGGCGAAGATCAGAGAACTTATTTTTTGCAAGTCGCTGCTGCTTTAAAGATGCTGGGATTTAAACCTCCAGAAGCAATACATTACTCTTTTGTTCTTTTAAAAGAAGGAAAGATGTCTACCCGTCAGGGAAAAGTAGTTCTTCTTAAGGATTTTATGGATGAAGCTTTGAAAAGAGTATCTGACAATCTATTAAGCAGATATGGAGAAATTGATGATGCAAGAGCTAAAAAAATCGCTTATGCATCTGTCAAATATGCCATTTTGAAGTCTTCTAATGAGAAAAATGTTGTTTTCGATTGGGAAAATGCATTAAGCTTTGATGGTGATTCCAGTATATATATCCAATATAATTATGCTAGAATTATGTCAATGCTTGCTAAAAAGCAACCCTCTGACAATATTGATTTTTCTCTACTTAGTACCTCTTTAGAGTACGAATTAATTAAGAAGTTAACCGAATTTAATAATGTAATTTCCAAAGCTGTTTCTTCACTTTCCGTGAATGGAATTGCCTCTTACGTTTACTCTTTAACAAGGTTGTTTGGAAAATATTATCATGATTACAAAATCATTGATGATGCAAATCCAGAAACGACCAACGCTCGTTTATATTTAGCAAAAGCAGTCAGTAGAGTCATAAAGAATGGTCTTGGAATTCTTGGAATAGATGTTTTAGACCAAATCTAAAAATCAATCCCCCTTCCTATAGGGGGATTGATTTCTTGTATGTTATAATTTTCTTATATAAAATTAGTAAAAAATCGTAAAAATATTTTTAACTATCTTTTAAATTTAATTTCTCATTTTATTTATAAAATTAAAATACTAATTTCTCTGTATAATTCACTTTAATTGTCATATTATTTATAAATTCGTATTTTTATGTTATAATATTAATACATCATGTTTTAACATTAAAAGTAAGGCAGACAATAAGATTGCTCTTAATGTCTGCCCTACGTACCCTTACATAGAATCCATTATAACTGCAATAAAAATAATTACAGATACTAGTATTTTCACCTTCCATCTACTTTTCTCCTTCAATATAATAAGCTCATAAAGAGCGTTAGTTAGTACTGAAAGAGCCAGCAACGGAGCAACTATAATTACACTTCCAAGTTGATAGGCTTTCAACATGGTAAAAATTTGTATTCCTTGCGCGACAGAAGCGATAATTATTGATTTTTTATCTCCATTTCTAAACTCTTCTATAACCTCTTTTGCCTTAAAAGTTCTATCTACTATAATAATCATAATGGAAGGCATTATCAAGGACAATGCTCCATATATTGCCAAATTATAATAGGAACTAATATTGATGTCTAAAGACAAAGCTATAGCCATAGACACTGCTGCCATAACTCCAAACACAATATATCGTCGTCGCCTATTGATTCTTTCTCTTTCTCTCTCATAAAGAATCATAACATTGCCAGCAATAATCATAATTGCAGCCATTATATTCTTAATTGAAAAAGAATCATTTGAAATAACCAAACCAATTATAATTACAAACACAGAAGAAAGTTGCTTTAATACTGATACCTGTGCTGTCGGTAGGTTTTTGTAAACCACTGTCATCAACCGATCATTAATCGCATAAAATATGCATGCAGTTGCAAACAACACCCATATTCTCCAATTTAGTGTTATCCGTACTTCCTCTAAAGGAATAAATACCAATAGAGTAATTCCTGCAATGATTTGATACAAAGCAGTAATTGCACCTTCACTCTTACAATTTCTAGTTGCCTTTGCAAATGCCTGCCAAACAGTAACTGTTGAAATAATACTGATAATAATCATGATTGCTAACATAAGACATCCACCTTTCTTAATAGTCATTAATCCTTGCCTGCAGTTACATCTATGTAAACTAACAGCAAATCTAATATAAACTCATATTTTAGATTTCTGTTAGAGAATAAAGGTTTACATATCTATTATATAATTTTTTTGATTTTATGTCAATGTTTTTTCCACTCTCTATCTGTATTTTATTCATGATACATACTTTATTCTCTATAAAAAAAGACGAAAACTTTACATTTCGTCTTTTATTGTTTTTATTCTTTCAATTACAGTATCAGGAGAAGGTCCTCCTTCTACTTTCCTATTATTAACACAATTAATTAAATCAATATATTTATAAACATCTTCATCAAATATTGAATTTATATTTTTATATTCTTCCATACTCAAACTCTCGAGTGTTTTATCTTTGTCTATGCAATATGCTACTAAATTTCCAATTATCTTATATGCATCTCTAAAGGCTAATCCTTTTTTTACTAAATAATCCGCACAATCTGTTGCATTAATAAAACCTTTTAAAGAAGCCTCTTTCATTTTTTCTTTATTTACTTTTAATGTTTCAATCATTGGAATTAAAGTTATTAAACATATTTTTACTGTATCTATACTATCGAAAATTGCCTCTTTGTCTTCCTGCATATCTTTATTATATGCGAGAGGTAAACCTTTCATAAAAGTTAATAATGTTTGCAAATCTCCATATACTCTTCCCGTTTTTCCTCTTATTAATTCAGCTATATCTGGATTTTTCTTTTGAGGCATTATTGAAGAACCAGTAGAAAAAGCATCATCTAATTCTATAAATCTAAATTCCCATGAACACCATAGTATTATTTCTTCGCTAAATCTTGATAAATGCATCATTATTATAGATATATTAGAAGCTAGTTCAATTATAAAATCTCTATCAGAAACACCATCTAAACTATTTTTAGTTATATCATCAAACCCTAATAGATTTTTTACATACTCTCTATCAATATTATATGTTGTTCCAGCTAGAGCTCCATTTCCTAATGGCATTATATTTGTTCTTTTATAAGTATCTTCTAATCTACTTATATCTCTTAAAATCATTTCTACATACGCCATTAGGTGATGTGCAAAAGTTATAGGTTGGGCTCTTTGCAGATGTGTATAGCCTGGCATAACGGTTTTTAAATTCTCTTCTGCTTTATCTAATAATACTTTTATTAATTCTTTTAATAATTTTTTTATTTCAGTAATCTCATCTTTTAAATACATTCTAATATCTAAAGCTACTTGGTCATTTCTGCTTCTTGCTGTATGTAACTTTTTACCTGCATTTGATAATCTTTTTGTTAGTTCGCTTTCTATAAACATATGTATATCTTCTGCTGCATAATCTATTTCTAGCTTTCCTGTTTCAATATCATTAGATATTTTTGATAGTTCTTCTACAATGTCTTTTGCTTCTTGCTCTGTAATTATTTCCTGTTTTCCTAACATTTTAGCATGTGCAATACTACCTTGAATATCTTGCTTATACATTCTACTATCAAAATGAATAGATGAATTGAAATCATTTGTTCTGTTATCTAGTTCTTTTTTAAACCTACCTTCCCATAATACCATTTTTTTCCTCCTATTTTTTGTTATTTATCATTTTAGCTCTTACTTTTGTAGGTAATCCATATAAGTTTATGAAGCCTTTTGAATCTTCTTGATCAAAATCATCATCTTCTCCGAATGAAGCTGTTTGTTCTGAATATAATGAATAAGGGCTTGATACTCCAGCGTTTATAATGTTACCTTTATATAATTTCAACTTTACAGTTCCTGTAACAGTTTCTTGCGTTTTGTCAACAAATGCTGATAGAGCTTCTCTTAATGGAGTAAACCATTTTGCATCGTATAATAATTCTCCAAATTTATTTGATACACCTTGTTTATAATGCATTGTGTCCTTGTCTAAACATATAGATTCTAGTATCTCATGTGCTTTGTATATTATTGTTCCTCCTGGTGTTTCATAAACTCCTCTTGACTTCATTCCAACAAGTCTATTTTCAACCATATCTAATATGCCTATTCCATTTTTTCCACCAATATCATTTAACTTTAAAATTATATCTAATGTTGACATTTTTTGTCCATTTAAACTAACTGGTACTCCTTTTTCAAATTCTAATTCTATTTTTTCTACTTCATCAGGAGCTTTTTGTGGAGTAACTCCCATTTCAAGAATCTTATCATATTGTGGTTCATTTTCAGGATTCTCTAAATCCAATCCTTCGTGTGAAAGATGCCATAAATTTTTATCTTTTGAATAATTTGTCTCTCTTTTAATTTTTAAAGGTATATTATGTTTTTCTGCATATTCAATTTCATCTTCTCTACTTTTTATATCCCAAGTTCTCCATGGTGCAATTACATCTATATCTGGTGCAAATGCTTTAATTCCTAATTCAAATCTTACTTGATCATTTCCTTTTCCTGTACATCCATGACATATTGCATCTGCTCCTTCTTGTTTAGCTATTTCTACTAATTTTTGAGCTATTAAAGGTCTTGAAAATGGAGTTCCTAAAAGATAAACATTTTCATAAGTTGCTCCTGCTTTTATTGTTGGTATTATATAATCATTTACAATTTCTTCTTTTAAATCTAATATATATATTTTTGAAGCACCTGTTTTTATTGCTTTTTCTTCTAATCCTTCTAGTTCATCTTCTCCTTGACCAACATCACCAGTTACAGCAATAACCTCACAATTTTTATAATTTTCTTTTAACCATGTTATTATTACAGAAGTATCTAACCCTCCTGAATAAGCTAATACTATTTTTTTATAATCTTTCATTTTACATTACCTTCTTTCTTAATATTATTTTTATTAAAATATAAGATTTTTTGTCTTCGTCTATCCCAACCACTATAAAAATATTTCTTAAATTTTATATTTTCTTTCATATCTACTCCTTTCTTTTCTCAAAAAATACAGCACTTCTAGAAAACTCTAGAGGTGCTGCTATGCACGGTACCACTCTAGTTGTTTATATACTATCCTAATATATAAACCACTCTTTCTCCTGTAACGTAGGATTACGTATTGCCATACTCTTACTTTTATTTTTCATTTCAAGCAATCACTCCTGAGCTCTCTTCACTATATATTCCATTATTAGGCTCACACCATCCCTAACTCGCTTTAACTTCCTATATGCTACTCTCTCAATCATCGCTTTGTGTATTTTCCACTATGTATCTGTATTTCATTTGATTTTTCGTAAAAAATATATTATAATTAATTTTATAAGATTATGTTTTGTTTTTCCCCTATAACATATTTGTAAAGGAGAGATTATGTCATGAAAATTTTCGAGACAGGGAACAAAGTTCCTCCAGCTGAACGGTTAGAATGTCCTTTATGTGGTTGTCAATTTGAAATTCAAATTGGAGATCTATATGATCTACACTATACTGCTAAAGGTAAAGTCGCTTTTTCAAACTGCCCTTCATGTAACACACCTCTCAAAATATATGAGAATAAGTGTATTAACCAACTTTTTAAATTGTATTTTTCATTAGAGGAAATTGTTCCAAAACATATCTTATAATTTTTTGGAGAGAACAGTTTTTTACTGTTCTTTCCTTTTTTGGTGAGCCAGAAGGGATTCGAACCCCCGACCCACGGCTTAGAAGGCCGTTGCTCTATCCAACTGAGCTACTGACTCATGTGTTTTGGTGTAGCTGACAGGAATTGAACCTGCAATCTCTCGGTTCGTAGCCGAGTGCTTTATCCAATTAAGCTACAGCTACGTTTTTATAGAAAATATCATATGGACATTTTATATTGTAACAGTTGCTGGTTTTATTATTATGCTGTAATTGTATATTGGTTTTATGTATTCTTTTTCTTCAAATACTTTTACATATAACATCGCTCCACGTCTTACAAATATATCAGTCGTATTAATATCTTTACATTGTTCCCAATCATTTTTTAAGTAAATATTTAAAGCTTTTTTTGACATTTTACTAGTTACCAAATATAAATTTTCAATATTAATATTTTTTGCATAAAATTCAGCCATTTTATATAATTCATACCCTATATGATTATTTCTATAACTTTCATCTACATAGAATCTTTTTAACTCTGCATTTTTATTATCAATTTTTAAAATTCCTATTGTTCCAATGACAATATCTTTATCTGTATCTATTGCAATCCAAAAGTTCCCACCTTTTTCTATATACTTATTTTTTATATTTTTTAAATCTTTTGTAATTTGTGGTAAGATTTTAGAGTTTATCTTTAACTCTTTTATCATAATATTGTAAATAAGTTTATATACTTGTTCAGTATATTTTTTATTAAATTGCTGAAACTTTATCATCTTTTACACTCCTTTAATAAAAAAATAACAACACCACTAGAAAATTCTAGAGGTGCTGCTATGCACGGTACCACTCTAGTTGTTTATATACTATCCTAATATATAAACCACTCTTTCTCCTGTAACGTAGGATTACGTATTGCCATACTCTTACTTTTATTTTTCATTTCAAGCAATCACTCCTGAGCTCTCTTCACTATATATTCCATTATTAGGCTCACACCATCCCTAACTCGCTTTAACTTCCTATATGCTACTCTCTCAATCATCGCTTTATATTTTATTATTATATTTATTTACTTTTTTACTTTTTTGGATATGTTTTGAATAATAGCATAAAATATTTTATATGTCAATATTTTTTTTGTAATTTTTAAAATTAATTTTCACAAAAGTAGCTAATATCAATACTTCCCAAAAATAAAAAAATTATTATCAGTATATTTTCCTCTGTTCAGAGGTATTTTCTTCGTTCATAAATTTGTTTTTTTTTGTTATTTTAAAAAAAGGAGGAAAATATTTTATGAAAAATGAAAAAATTAAATTAGGTGAAACTTATAAGAAAATTAGACAGTCAAAAGGTTTTACACAAGATTTTGTTGCAGAAAAGTTGGATTTATCATCAAGATATGTCTCAGATTTAGAAAGAAATAAATCATTGGGAGGTATCTCTACTTTAATTGATTTATGTAATTTATATAAAGTCACTCCTACAATTGTTTTAAAAGACTATTTAGATATTAAAAACGATATACAAATAGATGCTGAATTAAGTGGTTTTTATACTTTAACTCAAAACGAAAAAGAAATTGTATTAAATTTAATATCTTTTATGAATAAACAGTCCTATACAAAAAAAGAAGAAAGAAAAAAGAAAAAAAGAAAATAATCCACAAAAATTCTATTTCGTGGATTATTTTTATTATTTGCATACCTTAGTTATTATTTCCATATATTGAGATACAAGTTTATTATAACTTTTTTCAGTAATATGTTCATTTATTTCATGTGCAGTTATAGGTCCTAATCCTAATATTAATCTACTCACATCCTTTACAAAGCTAGCTTCTGTGATAAAATTAGCTGTTTTTTGATTATCTGTCATAATATTATTATCAATAAAAGGCTCTATACAATCCAAAACTTTTATATTGCATTTGTATTTATTAGATAATTCTGCTATTTTTTCTTTTATTAGATTAATATGTTGACTATCCGCTATTCTAAAATCTAAAGTAGCTTTACATTGAGCTGGAATAGAATTTATAGCACTTCCTCCATTTAATAATCCTATATTCATTGTTGTATAGGGAATTTCATATTTATCTTCTTTTAATATTTTTATATTATATTCATAATATTCCATAAGCTCATTCATAAATTTTATTGCATTTACATTAGCACTTATTCCTTTTTTAGGATTACTTGAGTGAGCCTTCTTTCCTATAAATTCTAATTCATACGATAGTAATCCTTTACTACCTACTAATATTTGGTTGTCCGTAGGTTCTCCAAATATCATTACTTCTGGAAAGTTTTCTCCATTTTCTACTAAATCATATATTCCTTTAAATCCTATTTCTTCGTCATAAGTAAAATATAATTTGATTCCATATCTTAACTTTCCTAAATCTATTTGAGAAATTGCATCTAATATTGCTGCTATCCCTCCTTTCATATCACAAACCCCTAGTCCATATAATTTATCTTCTTCTTTCACAAGTTTAAAAGGATCTGTTTTCCAACCATCAATATATTCAACTGTGTCTGTATGTCCTAAAAAACCCAATTTAGGATTTTCTCCATAAGTCATAATTAAATTTCTTCCTTTATATTCTGTTTTAAAGTTTAATTCTTTGCATACACATTCTAAATAATTTATTATCTTCTTATTTTCGTTATCTTCTATTGTATTAAAATGTATTAAATCCTTTAAAAATTTATACTTTTCCATAATTTTCTCCATATAATCATAATTAATTTTATTGATATTTTTTCCACTATTATATGAAATATTATACCATTTTAATAAGAAAATTTCTACAAAATTCCAAAAAAAATCTCTATTTATTTAAAATCCCCCTATTTTAGCTAGTCCCTTTTATTATAATAAGATTTAATTAGTTTCTTATCCTTTCCAATTTTTCTATTATATTGCTATATTGTTCATTAGCTTTTTGGATATCACCATTTTTACTACTTCTACGGAAAATATCTTCAATTATATTACTTTCAATTAATTTAGCTTCATCTTGATTATAATTTCTATCTTCAATGTTTATTCCAATATTTTTTAATAAATTCGTTTCATTTTCTGATAATTCATTTAATAAATTCATTATTTTGCCCCTCTATTTTTCTTTTATTGCTATCATTAGCTCATTCGGTTGTACCATTCTATTTGCATTTTCATAATTAAATCTTGCATTTGTGAAATATACATTATATCCTTCATTTTCAAAGTAATCTCTATTTATTCTCAAAAATTCGTCCACTTCTTCTTCAGATAAATTATTTTTTACTCTTAATTCATAAAATGTATATCTTATAAAGTTTTCATTTTCAATTAATTTTTTATTAATATAATTTATTACAAATTGTGTTGTCATTTTTTTACTCCTTTGTTTTGCATTATAACATATAATTTTAAAAAATAAATAAAAAAAGCCAAAGTAATTTAAAAAACTACTCTGGCTTTGTATTGATTACTATTAAATTACTTTAAAATCCTGTTCTTGGAAGTTTAGTAATTGTTAATTCTTTGTCATAAGATATTGTTGTCCATTCTGCTGTATCTTCAATTTCATATTCTTTATAATTTCCTGTTAAACTAGTGTAATTTGTCCATTCATCATCTGCAGTTACCGTTGATAATACTTTTGCAAATATAAATGGTTTTTCTACTGCTTCAAATCCAGGCATTACAGTTCCAAATTCTACTTTAAAATCTGTAACATATTCATCTTCTTCTAACTCTATAGAAGTAAAATCTATATAATTATTTGTTTGCGTATTAAATGTTCCATATTCAATATATTCTTCTGATTTATTAGTCTTATATTTTACTACATAATCTAAATCTTCATTATATGTTCCTGTAAATAGTTTAGTTATTCTTATGTACTCATAAGGTAGGTTGTCTGTCCAAGTAAAGTTATCTAACGCAACATTAGAAGTATTTTTTAGACTATTAAAACTATATTTTATTTCATCGTTTGGTTGTGCTTGTTCAACTCCATTTTTATCTATATCCAAACTAATATCTACACTAGTATTTTCAATAGTAATAGGAATTGTTTGCATATTTTCTTTTATTTCAAATTCGTAAATATTTGTATTTAAAAGATATTCATCAGAATTTGTATTTATTTCCTTTATATAGTATTTTCCATATTCTAATAAACTACTTGTTGCTTTTCCATTTTCATCTGTTATTAATGTTTCTACAAGTTCATCATTAGAATTATAAATTTCAAATTCTACATTTGCTAAAGCTGTTCCTTTTTCTTCTCCTGTTAGCATATTATCATCTGCACTAACTTTAGTTATTTCGACATAACCTTTTATTTTTTCATTTTCAAAAGTTACATTTACAATTTGATTTGTCTCTAATTTTATAGTTACTGGTTCATCATTAAGAACATAAGATTCATTTGTACTTATTTCTTGTATTACTAAATTTTCATAATCCCTTAATACATATTCTTGTGTAGTTGCTTCGCCATTTTCATCAGTTTTAATAGTTTCTAAAATATTGCCTTCTTCATCCAACACATTAAATTCAACATCTTTTAATTTTACCTCATTATTTTCTGCATCCACTTTTATAACTCTAATCTTTCCTTTTTTAAGCTCATTTTCTATAGTAGTTTCTGTTGTTTCATCCCATTCTATTACTATGTCAGTATCTTCTGCTAAATTGTACCATTTGCCAGTATTTCTTTCAATTAGTGAATAATTGCCTGTTCTTAAACCTTCTATATAAATTTCTCCGTCCACGTCTGTATAATATGTTCCTATTACCTCTCCAAATTCTTCTGAATACAAATCAAACTCTACATTTCCTAAAGTAATTTTGTTGTTATCACTATCTACTTTATAAATTTTTAAGTTTCCTTTTTTATGCTCATTTTCAACTGTTATTTCTGTAACTTGATTATATACTGCCTTTATATCAATACTTTCTTGTAATATTATATAATTATCATTGCTTTGTATTTCTTTTAATATATAATTTCCTTGATATAATTCACTAAAAGTTAAATTGCCTTCACTATCTGTAGTTGCTCTCCCAATAACTGTTCCATCTTCTTTTGTTAATTCAAAAATAGTATCCTCTATTCCCTCATTTGTATCTTCATCTACTTTGTGTATTTTTATGCTTGCTGTGTTTGCTTTTAATGCTAAGTCAACTGTTGAACTTGTTAGTGAAATCGGATCTCCTGTTATTGCATAATCTTGTAAAGAGTCATTATAACTTGCAGCATAAAATACAGCATAAGATTTTGAATTTACGTCTATTCTTATTTTTCCATTTATATCTTGTGTCTCAACAATATCTTTAGGTATTCTTATTTGAAAAGTTTCTCCTTCTGCAAAAGAATTTTGACTAACTCCAGAAGTATTAGTTACTATTGTTCCTTCTGGAAAACTTGTAATCGCAACACTATAGTCAGAAATAGTAACATTTGAACTTACTGTAT
>CAYVCM010000009.1:0-32225 GCA_964449925.1 uncultured Clostridium sp. | reverse complement strand
TTACTCTATCCCAGTATACACTTAATATACTTGAATCTGATGCTGTCCATGTAAAGTCTTCTGCTGTTAATGTGCTTGGATTATATGTACAATCAATGTCAATTGCTTCACCAACACTTATAGTATATGTTTCTTGTTCTGGAATAATTGGTTCTCTAACTGTTATCTTTATTCTTTTCTCAACAGAACCATCATCTGTTTTTACAACTAAATATGCTACACCTGGTTTTAATCCTCTTACTTTATTCCAATATACACTCAAAATACTTGAATCTGATGCTGTCCAACTAAAATCAGTATTTGATGCATTTTCTGGTAGATAACTATAATTTATATCAATTACCTCATCAACATCTATTGTATATTCTTCATATTCTGGAATAATTTCTTCTACTGGTACACTTACTACATGTACTGTAATTCTTTTTTCTGTTATGCCTTCTGGAGTTGTAATTATAATTTCTGCATCACCTTCTTGAAGTCCTCTAATTTGATTCCAGTAAACTCTTAATACATCTGAATTTGATGATGTCCATGAAAAATCTGTATTTTCTGCATCTTCTGGTAAATATTCATAATTAATTGTAATCGCTTCATTTATAGCTATTGTATATTCTTCTTGTTCTGGTATAATTTCTTCTACATAAACTTTTCCATCTTCTTTTACAATAACTTTACAACTTACCTGTTTTCCACCTGCCCTTGAAGTAGCTGTAATTATTGAAACACCTTCTTTTAATCCTCGAATATCACCATCCCATACTCTAACAACATCAGGATTTGATGATGTCCAATATAATGTTTGGTCTGAACAATTTGATGGATAGAACGAAACATTTAAATGAGTTTTTTCATCTACACTTAATGTTAATTCTGTTTGGTCTATAGAAATACTTTCTAATGCTACATCTGGTTTTGTTACAACTACTTCACATGTTGCAATTCTTTGATTATTTTTACTAATTGCTGTAATAGTTGCTGTACCTTCTTTTAAAGCTCTTATTTTACCTTCATATACTCTAACTACACTTGAATCTGATGAATACCATTCAATCTCTTGATTTGTTGCATCACTTGGAGTAAATTCAGCTGTAAAATAATAAACTGGTTCTGGATCATCATCAGTAATTTCCATATTTAGTTCACTCATATTTAAACTTAAACTTTGTACTGGTACACTTCCTGTATCTTTTTTCTTTAATTGATAAGCTTCTACAATTCCAGCAACATCTGCTTGTGCTAGTTTTTTAATGTTTTCATCTGAACTAATATATGTTTGATCAGATGTATTGTCTATAAAGCAATGTTCTACTAATATAGAACGTAATTCTGCTCTTTGTGCATATCGAATAATTCCATAATAATCTTGTATAACTCCACTACTATAAGATTCGCCATCATTACTCATTCTTGTTTGAACACCATTATTTTTGATACCTAATGCACTAATATTTGCCAATATCTTGTCACCTAACTCAGCTGCCTTTTGATAAAACTGTACTTTTGTGTTATCACGTGTAACCCATACACCTGCACCACTAGAACTACCTGTCCCACTAGAATTAATATGCATGCTAACTATTAAATCTGCATTATAACTTTTAGCAATCTCTACTCTTTCATAAATTGTTGGACAATCATTATAACGAGTCAAATATACTTTAACTCCTTCATATTGTTCTAATTCTTCCATAGCATAGTAAGCTATTTTAAAATTGATTGTATCCTCTCTGTAACTTCCTGAAACAGCACCTGGATCTGAACCTCCATGTCCTGGATCTAATACAATAACAAAATTACCGTCACTATCTGTTGCTTGTACTGTTCCTTGGAATAAAAATAGTATGCCTAATGCGATAATGATTGCAACCATTGTTAATAGTAATTTTTTCTTCATTTTTTAATCATTCCTTTCTTTAATAATTTTTCTTTTGAAAATAAAATTTTTATTTCCACTTTGAATTGTGAAACTAACAAATTTTATATGGCCTCATATTATATTGATTTTATATATTGGTCGTAGTTACAACTAATAATTATTCTACTTTGTTATTATCTTTGTTTTTTTTAATTTTGAAAATTACTACAAATATAATTATAGCTATCACTATTATAATTATAATAACAAAAACTTGCAATGGTATATTTTCACTTATTTCTTCTTCATTTTCAACTGTTTGTGTAGGCTCCTCTCCTTCAGAGCTTTCTACTTCCATTCCTTCTTTTTTTGCAATAACATAATATGTTTTTGTAGTTTGTCCATCTGGTGCTGTTACTTGTATTTCAATTGTTTGTGTTACTTCTGTTAGATTTTCATTACCTATAATTGTGACTGTTGCATTATCATCTTCTGGTATTGCCTCTATCTCTAACTGCTCCAATTCTTGTGGATATTCAATTGCATAATTAATTGTATTTGTATCAAAACTTGGTGCCAATGTAGCATTTTCTATTGTTAAAGAACTTAAATTAGCATTTGTTTCATCTTCATTACCTCTTGTAACATATATATAATAAGATTGTGAATTTGTACCGTTTTCTGCTATTACAAGAATTTCAATTTCATTTCTTCCTATACTTAAATTGTCAATATCTCCTATAATTTCCACAGTTGCATTTTCATCATCTGGTATAGCTTCTATTTGAATACTTGTAGTTTCTTCTGATACTGTAATAACATATTCTGTTGTAAACATATCAAATGCTGGTTCTATTTCACTTCCATTTATTAAAATATTTTCTAACATTGGATTATTATTTAGTGCTTCTGCATTGACTGGTACTATCAAGCTAATAAGTACTAGTATGATTATAAAA
This sequence comes from uncultured Clostridium sp., assembly GCA_964449925.1. Lineage (GTDB taxonomy): Bacteria > Bacillota > Clostridia > TANB77 > CAG-508 > CAG-269. Next base: position 29,408 of record CAYVCM010000009.1, on the reverse strand, counting down.
AACACATTTACTTTAATACAATTTTGCATTCTTTTTTTCATACTTTGTTTCCCCCCTATTTCATGGTTTAAGACACACTAATTATTCATTTCTTTTTCTCCATTATATTCATTAACTAAATATAATGGTCTGTCTTTACTTTCGTTAAATATCCTACCTAAATATTCTCCAATAATGCCAAATAATAATATTTGCACACCAGAAAAGAATAGTATTAATAGGATAATGGCTTGATATGCTTGTATAACTGTATTTGTTATAAAGCATTTTGCAATAACATAAACAAAATAAACAAACAAAACAATAAATGTTGGTATACTTATATATGTTGATATTCTAAGTGGAGATGTTGTAAAAGATGTAATACCATCTATGGCCAAATCTATTAATTTTTTATAATTCCATTTTGTTTTTCCAGCTACTCTTGGGTCTCTGTCATATAATACTTCTTTCTTTTTGTATCCTATCCAACTAAACATACTTTTTGAATTTCTTTGAGACTCTCTCATCTTTTTTAATGCATTAACACATCTTTTATCTAATAATCGAAAATCTCCTGTATCCTTTTGTATAGGAACATTTGTTAAATGTTGAAGTACTTTATAATACATTTTTGATGTGAATTTTTTTAGCCAAGTTTCTCCTTTTCTAGAATTTCTTTTGGCATAAACATCATCATATCCTTCTTCCCAGTATTTAACCAATTCTGTAATTAATTCTGGTGGATCTTGCAAGTCTGCATCTATAAATACAACGCAATCTCCTGTTGCATAATCTAATCCAGCTATCATAGCAATTTCCTTACCAAAATTTCTAGAAAAGTCAACATAGCTTATACGTTTATCTTTGTCACGATATTGTTTAATTAAATTAATTGTGTTATCCTGACTACCATCATTAACAAATAAAATTTCAAATTCATAATTTTGCATTGTATCCATTAATTTATTTAATCTTTCATATAATAATGGTAATGATTCTTCTTCATTATATGCTGGGACTATAATACTAATTTTTTTCATGTATATCATTTCCTTTCTAAGAATTACTTCTTTTTAAATGCAAAAAACTTACTAATGAAAAAGTTTAGAATAATAACAATTACTGTTATCACACATTTACTAATCATTGTTGGAATTGCTGTTTGGAATAATAATACACCACCTAAAAATTCTATTACCATTGTAAAAGCTCTTCCAAATATAAATTTACAAAATTCTGCAAATTTTTCTTTTATGCTTTTTGCTTCAGAATGAAAGACAATATCTTTATTTGTTATATAAGCAACTAATACTGCTAATATAATTGCAATTATATTGGAAACATTTTCATTCCAATGCAATAAATTGTTCATTACATAAAATGAACCTAAATTAATAATTGTTGTTAATACACCAAAAATTATATAAAAAATCACTTCTTTTGTAAATATTTTCTTTATTAATTCTTGTATTTTTTCCACTTTAATCACCGTCTTATTTATTCTTTTTACCCTTCTTGATTTTTTAATTCTTCTATCTGTTGATATCTTAATAGATTAAGTTCATAATCTTCTCTATGTTGTTTTACAATTGTATGTAAAATAAGTCCACACTGTTCACTAATAACTGCTAGTGTTATAATACCTGTTGCTAACACAGCTGATGGCATTTTTGTAATATATCCTGTTTTATAGAATTCTACAATAACAGGTATTCCTACAATTAATCCTATAACAAACAAAATAGCAAATATAATAGAGAAAAATTTTAATGGTTTATGGTCTCTGAACATTTTTATAATAGTTTTTATAACTTTGAACCCATCAGAAAATGTGTTAATTTTAGATTCACTTCCATCTGGTCTTTCTCTGAATACAATTGGTATTTCTTTAATTCTAAACTTTTTATCTAGTGCAAATAATGTCATCTCTGTTTCTAATTCAAATTTAGGACTCATGACTGGCATATTTTTAACAAACATTTTGTTAAATACTCTATAACCTGTCATAATATCTTTTAAATTATTATTAAATAATAAATTAATAGAACCTCTAACTAAGTTATTTCCAAATTCATGAAAATTCTTTTTAATTTCCTGTTGGTATGTTCCATTTGATAATCTATCACCAATTGCCATGTCTACTTCGTTATTTCTGACTGGTTCAATCAATTGATGTACAAATTCTGCCGGATATGTATCATCTCCATCTACCATAACATAAATGTCTGCATCAATTTCGCGAAACATAGCTCTAACAACATTTCCTTTTCCTTGCCTATTTTCATGTCTTACAATAGCTCCTGCTTTTTTAGCTATTTCTACTGTTTTGTCTTTTGAATTATTGTCATAAACATAAATATCTGCATCTGGTAATTCTTTTTTAAAATCTTTTACCACTTTTTCAATTGTAATCTCTTCATTATAGCATGGAATTAATACAGCTATTTTTTCTTTTTTCTCCATAAATATCTCATTCCTTTCTTAAACATTAATCTGTTTATTTTCAATTTAACTACTTGTTTTTTTGGGATTTAGTTTTTTTACTTCTTTGATATTTACACATTCTATCATAGCACATAAACCTGCAAATATAGTAATAGCTTGTATTCTATATGTAAAAAATGCATGGATTGTTGAATGTCCTGCGACAACTGCATACCATAAATATGGATATATAGCAATTATGATTAATGGAATAATCATTTTTAAACTTTTTATATTTTTTATTTCTTTATTTTTTAATTTTTTTACAAAAATAATTACCCAAACAACTGCAATGATAATACCAATTAATAATAAAACTGTATTGTATAAATATTTTATATTTTCCCACATAGCGCCTAATTTAGTAGCAGGATATTCTTCTGATCCTCCTGTTCTAAAGAATATTTGCATAATTGCTTCTGTAACAATATCTTGATTTAGTACAATTGATGCAATTATCCATTTAGATGCAAAAATAGCTGCATAGGAAATTGCCCAAAGTATTGATAATTTTATCAGTTCAATAACAATTTTCTTTATTGTACATTTTTCTTTAATTCTTAATAAGATAACTACAAGTAATGGCATTCCTAGAGTAATCATCGGTGCTGTTAATAAATCTAAAAATGGTGTACATCCACCTATAATGAAAAATAAATATGGTAACCATTTTTCTTTTTTCTTTTGGTATAAAACATTAACCAATATAACACCTATCAACATAATTGCAAATACGCCAACATATTGTAATGACATTGGTATAATAAAGAAATTAATTACTATCATTGAAAATACAAAACTAAGTGCATGCCATATACTTAAATTTTTATATATTAAAATAGAAGCACCTGCTAATAGCATAAACATAACAATCATTAATAAAAATCTAATTTCTTCATAATTAAAGAATAATAGTAAAGGTCTTACAATTGTTTGAATTCCATGCCAATATCTTGCATATGGTTGATTATTATATAAATCTTCATTTTCAATTGTTGCTTGCATCAACTCATATTGATTCATATCATCTTCAGAATATCTTGAATTTTCAAAAGCCCTTACAATAAGACTTTCATCTTCTGACTTTCCTTTATTCATAGCTGTATTCATAATAATTAGGTCTGTATATTCATCTAATTGTCCCCCCTTTATATAAGTGCTATAGAAAGGAGTTCCAACAGCTGTTGTTAATACTTCTTCAGATTCTGCAATATGTGCTTGAATTCTATCATTTGGTAATGCATAGGCAATTAGCATAGCAACACAGAAAACAATTAACATTATAAAAAATAATATAACAAATGAAATTCCTTTTTTAAGATATTTTTTTACATTCATATTTTATATTCCTTTCAGTTTCTTTTATATTTTGAATTTCTTTTCTTTCATCTTGATTCTTCGTTATTACTGGCAATAATAACATAAATGGTAAAGCATATGCTAATACGAAAACATATCTTAAGCTAAAAGCAACTGGTGTTGCTATCATAATACTTAACCATAAAATTGCTCCTGGTAATAAACAAATTATATATATTCCTTTTTTCTGGATATATAATATTATAGCAGATATAATTAATATCCATATTAATGTACCAGAGCCTAAAAAGTCTATATTTTTTATCAATTCTGTTAAGTCTAGTCCTGTTATTCTTTGCATTAAATTGACTTTGTGTATATTATAATCATTTGTAGAAATATAATTATCAACAAATCCATATGAAGATTTTGTTTCAACACTCCAGAAACCATATGTTTCTAGTAAGTATGCTTTCACATATTCTGAGAAATTATCTAACAACATACGAAGCCATACTTGTATAAATTCCACCTTATGTTCAGACAAAAAATCAGAATCAAAGTTTTCATTCCATTTTATAGAATCTACAATATAAACATTATAGGAACTTTTCCATTCTTCTATTGGTAAAATTTCATTTAAAAAAGCTTCATCTTCTTCACTAATTTCACCATCGACTGATAATGTGTAAGCGATTTGTTGTATAGGTATACCTAAGGATTCTTCTATTGGTGTTGTTATTCCTAACCATGTATAAATCGGTCCTTGTATAAACAATATTATAAAGATAGATGTAACATTTGCTATCAAAAACCTCTTATAACTACATCTGTATTTAATTGCTAATACAATAGCAATTAATAATATAATAAAAACACCATTATTTCTTAAAAATGCAATTAATACATTTAATACAATCATAGATGCTATAAATCCTGGTTGTTTAAGCTTTTCTCCTTTGGATTCTACAATATCATATAATTTTAACATAAGTAAAAATAAGAAAATACAGAATAATGGATCCTTCCACATAGTAAGTGCATATATGGCAAAAAGTGCATTTCCTATAAAATACAAAGTTGTAAATAGCAAGTAAATGCTTTTGACATGTTTTTGTTTTAGCCATAAAACAAAATATCCTAATATACCTGCAATAATTAGAATTTGCACTATTGAATATAATGCAACCCCTATATTATAATTTCCAATCAATTCTCCTATTTTCATAAATATACCCACAAAAAATGTGTACATAATTGGAAAGTGATTGTCTAATTCTCTTTGTCCAATTATTTGATTAATAGAAGAAAATGAATCTGCTAACACAGAACCCGGATAAGCAATAAGGAAAACAATCATATAACATATAGCAATAGTTCCTGCATAAAGTAGCCAATGCTTTTGTTTACTTTTTCTATCCATATTGCTTTGTTCATCTTCTTGAATATAATTCTTTTCTTTTAGTTTTTCAATGACAAAATATATCACAGACATTGATAGCCACACACATATATATATCAAAATATATTTTATGATGTCTATTGGTTTAAAGGCTTGGAATGTATCTTCTGTTAAACTTTGTGAAACAATACCTAAATATTGTATTTTTGTCTGTACAAGTATAACAAGTGAAAAAATAACACTAAATATGGAATTAATTATTAAGAATAGTTTATTATTTTTAACTTGCTTATAAATATGTATTCTAAATGTGTCTATTAAAAATGTAATAATGCCTGTGATTATTAAATCATATATAACATGATTATCTAATTCAAACATATATACAAATACTTCTGTTAGTATAAAGCTAATAATAGTTTCTATAATTAACAAATTACATTCTATAATTTTTTTCATATATTCCTCTATTCTGATGAAATTAATATGTAAAGAAATATCCTTCTCGCTCTCCTTCTATTTCATCATTAACTTCATAATTTTTAATACCTTTATCATCAATATTATATAATGCTCCTTGAACTCCACTATGATTTAATTTAATTTCTACATTTTCATTTTCTAAACAGTATTGTGCAAATTCATTAATTCTTTGTTCTACATAATCACTATTTGCTTTTGTGCTTTTTAGTGTTGTATATGTAACAAGTCCGACATTTATAAACATGATAATAGCTAATATAATTCCTAATATATAATGTACTTTTTTATGTTTATACCATAATAAGTATGCAAGTACAATAATTGGCATTGCATAAAGATATGGTATATATCTTGCCCAGTATCCACCATCTAATGCTAATATAAGTATAAATGAAACACCTAATATGATTGCATATGGTATTAAAAGATTCCATTTCTTTTCTTTTACAAATCTAACAATAATATAAATTGTTCCAATAATTGATAATATAAAAATTCCACTAAATAATGGTCCAAATCCACTCATTCTTATATCTGGTATATTGTAATTTCCGATTTCTTCTAATGAAGTAGTAAATGGTATTTTTAATGTAGGTTGTACATTTTCACTAGAATATGTAGGTGACACATTCTCACCCTTTGCAAATATGGAAATTAGAAAAATTTCTAAATGATTTTTGTCTTCAAATGATGATGGTTGCTCTTGTACAACCATGTTATCTACATGTCCTTCTCCATATAATGGATATAATGGATTACCATGGTCAATCATATTTCTCATATAAGAAGAATATCCTACAATTCCTATTGAAATCACCACTGTTACTGCATAAAATATTGTATACTTTTTAAATTGGTTAATAAATTCTTGTTTTCCATTTCTTCCTGCTTGAACCATCCAGTATATATAAAAGGCTAGACAAAATACTCCTGCAAAAGCTAATCCTGTAAATTTAATATTAATACACAACAAAATACTACTAGCAAGAATTAAGAAATTTTCTTTTTGATTTTTTTGTTTGTCTATACTTTCTACAATACAAGCAAATAAAATCAGTAATAAAGAAATCATTAATGCTCCATCTACATAATAATTAAATATTTGTACAACAGTAATTGCATTAAATGGTAGTAAAATTGAAACTGCTAAACTAGCAATTATATTTATTTTTTTGTTTTGATATAAATAAGAAAATAAGATAGCAAAAGCAATATACATAAGTAATATTGTATAGCCTTTTCCAGATTCTATATTTCCTGTAAAAGCATAAATAACAGAAGCAAATATTTCTGTTCCTTTTGCATAATGGTCTATCCATAATGTATTAATATTTTCTTCAGAAATATCAAATGGATTTCCATCTTCTATATCAAAATCTGCACTATCTTCATAATTTGGATTCCATCCATTTTTTAATGCACCAATTGCCAATTTATGATATGTATTTCCATCAGCAGTTGTATCATATATTTTTCCTTCTACAAATGTAACTCCTGAAAATATAACAAGTCCTATAATTATTGCAACTATATTTATTTTCATGTTATCTTTTTTGTAAAATAAAATTGTCGCTATAATAGCAATTATTGTAATTATAGGTAAATGAAATCCTGTAACTGTTATATTAACAAAAAACAATATTGTAGTTATCAATAAGATAGCAACAATTTCTATTAATAAAAATATTGCTGATTTTTTAATGATTTCTATTAAAATTTCTTTATTTATTTTTTCCATGTTTATCTTACCTTTCTAATAATTAAAAAGTATCTTTTCTTATATTACAATTGCTCTGCAAATCCTTTTTGTAATTTATAGAAAATGCAATAACCAATTACGCATATCACAAGTGAAACAGCAATTAAAATTAATAGTGCTGGAACATCTACAGATGTTTGTGTATAAAACATATCTCTATATGCTTCAATAATATATGTCATAGGATTAAATTTTAATATCCATTGAAAATTTTCTGGTATTGAATCTGCTGAATATACAATTGGTGTAGCATAAAATAATAATTGCAATACAACACCAATCAAATGCTGTAAATCTCTAACATATACTGATATGCTTGATACAATTAATGAAATACCAATTAATAATATATATTGTGCCAATAAAACAAGTGGATAAAATAATATATATTTACTAATACCTAATCCACCAAAAATAACAAATGCAATAATTATAATAGTTGAAATTAAAAAATTAACTGCTTCACTTGTTACTATTGATATTGGCAAAATTTCTCTTGGGAAATATACTTTTTTTAATATATTGCCATTTTCAACCATTGTAAAAGCTGAACGTGTAATGGCAGATGAGAAAAATGTCCATGGTATTAACCCACAACAAATGAAAATTGCATAATTTTCTTGAGGATTTTTTAAAATCATTTGGAATACAAAAGCATATACTAATATTTGTAATAGTGGGTTTAAAAATGACCATAAAACACCTAAAAATGAATTTTTATATTTACCTCTTATTTCTTTCTTTATATTTGTTTTTAATAATTCTCTATAATTATATAAGTTTTTAAACACATTTATCATCTGATAACTCCTCTATATCTTTATATCATCTTTTTAATTTTTTCTTTAATTTTTGTTTTTTTAATTAGTTTCATTAAACCTGTTTTTTGTAGAAACTTTATAAAACCTCTCCATACTGCATTTTCCCATAGTCTTCCTCGTAATTGTGTTATTTTATATGTTCTCAAATTATCATTTTCTGAATAATTGCCACCCTCTTGAGGAAAATAATTTCTTATATCAACTTGGTTATATAACACAATGTATTGTTTATATAAATCTTTATTAACAATAGTTAATGGATTAATTTTACTACCTTCTTTAGCAAATGCTTTAAAATCATCAGTAAATGTTTCTACCATGTGATTAACCGTATATCCATTTAAGATTTTACTTCGACAATTATCTTTCAATTTTGGATTTTTTAAAACATCCTCAATAGCTTTTGCATAACGATTAATTTCTTCATCTTTATAGTCTCTATTATAATATCCATTTTCTGCTGTTTGTATATTTTCTACTACTTGTCCACATGTGTGATCAACTAATTCTTTTTGTCCTCCTACATCTGCTGTAACCACAGGGGTACCCATCGCTAAAGACTCATATGTAGTAATAGTTAAACCTTCTACTAAAGAACAGATAACAGTTACATCTGCTATTTTATAAAATGGCTTTACATTTTTTTGCATACCGAAAAAAATGATATTATCACTAACGCCATCTTTTTTTGCAGTTGCTTTCATTTCTTTTAATTCTGGTCCATCTCCAACAACTAGTAAAACAATTTTTTTATCTTTTTCTATTAATTTTTTTAATACTTTAACAATAAAAATAGGTCTTTTTTCTTCAGATATTCTACATAAAAATAAAATTAGTTTCTTTCCTTCTAATTGATTTTTTACTTTATCTAAATCTTCGTTGTCTGCAATTTGTACTTTTGATTCGTTGAATTCTTCTTCATCAACACCTATATAAACTGTTTTAACATTGTCAATGGTTCTACCCATATTTTTCTTCATTGATTCTCTTAAGATTTTTGTACATGTATATGTTTTATCCAAAAATCCATCTATTGCAGTCGAATCTCTTGGATATTCTCCATTTCTCCAGCTTTTATTTTCACTATGTAAGTAGTCTACAAATACAACATCAGGAAACTCTGATTTTAGCCATGGTGTTACATAAAACCCAAAATAACTATTAGATTCCATAACAATATCTATATTTCTTGATTTCATCAAATAGTGTATAAATGCTGGCCAATCTTGTCTATGTAAAAAGCTTGTTAAATCAAATACTTCTGCATATTTTTCGAATTTTTGTCTCCATATATATTCTGAACTTTCTGTTGTTACAATTGTAATATCAAATTGATTTTGATCTAATCTAGAAATTAAATCTAAATTAAATTTATCTGCTCCTCCAACTTTAAACCAAGGAAAAATAAATAGTAATCTTATTTTTTCTTTTGCTTGATTAATTGGTTTTCTGTCCCATGTAAATGTATATGGGTAAGAATCAAAATTAGATTTTGTTGTTGTTGGAAATTGAATAGCATATACATCTTCTTTTATTTTTTCTGCTTGTTTTTTTATTTCTCTTCTAGCATGTTCATCTCGTTTTTTGTCATTATTAATAGAATCTAAAATTCCACCTTCTTGCTTTTTTCTATACCAGAATCCATAGTAGTTCATTCTAATAGGAAAATATCCTTTTTCTAACATTCTAAGCCACATATGCCAATCTTCGTGCACATCTTCGTCTACTGCTCCATAACCACCAACATCTAATATTGCTTGTTTTCTAACTAAAGAACAAACTGGTAATATATTTTCCTTTTTTTCTTTTTCACAGTCAAATGCTGGTCTCCATAAAAATTCTTGTCCATCAAAATTTGCCATATCAGCATATACCCAAGAAGCTTTTGGATTTGTTTGCAAAGTCCAATAACTACATTCTAACATAGTTCTATCTATTGCATCATCGGCATCTAGGACAAATAATAAATCACAATTTGCTTTTGTTATAGCATAATCTCTAGTAGCAATTCTTCCTCTATTTTGTTCATGATAAACTTTAATTCTATTATCTAATTTTGCAATTTCGTCTAATGCCTCTTTTGCACCTTCTTGTGTACTTCCATCATTTATAATAATCCATTCCCAATAAGGAAAAGTTTGATTTAAAACAGAGTTTGCTGTTTCACGAATATATTCTTTGCAATTGTAGTAACCTGTTATAATGCTAATTAATGGTTGTCCATCATTGATAGATTTTTGCTTTCTTAATTCTTTTCCTGGCATCATTGTATAATCAAAATATTTTTCTTCTTCACTCATATATACGTCCTCCTCTATTTTGTTGCTTCAATATATGCATCTACTACTTTTTCTGTATTTCCATCCATTTCAATTTTGCCATTACGAAGCCATACTGCTCTATCACATAATTGTTTTACTGTCTGCATACTATGTGTAACAAATACCATAGTTTTTCCTTCTTTTTTTAATTCTCTCATCTTATCATAACATTTATTTTGGAAATGCTCGTCTCCAACAGATAAAACTTCATCAATTAATAAAATATCAGCATCTACATTAATCGCAACAGAAAAGGCAAGTCTCATATACATACCAGATGAATATGTTCTAACAGGGTTATCTATATAAGAACCTAATTCTGAAAATTCTATAATTTGCTCTAATCTATTGTCAATTTCTTTTTTTGTTAATCCAAATATAGATGCATTAAAATAAATATTTTCTCTTCCAGAAAAGTCTGGATGGAACCCAGCTCCTAATTCTAATAAAGATGTCAATTTTCCATTTGTAGTAATTTTCCCTTGATTAGGATAGATAATTTTTGTCATTAATTTTAAAAGTGTAGATTTTCCACTTCCATTTGTTCCAATTAATGCAACAACTTCTCCTTTCTTTATTTTTAAATTAATACCTTTTAGTACTTGTCTTTTTTCTTTTCTACTTCTTGAAAATAAAAATAATAGTTTTTCTTTCAAAGTATTTGCTTTATCTAAATATACATTAAATGTTTTATATACATCGTCTACAATAATTTTATATTCTTCACTCATATTTATATTCTTCTCCTTCTTTGGGTAATTATAACAATACTTGTTTTAAAAATCAACCTTTTACTATGTAAGATTTTGTTTTTAATTTTCCTGGAATCCATAGTAGTAAAACTAAAAATTTATTCATGAATTCTTTTATTTCTTTTAAATTCATTTTTGTATTTGTTAATGTTGCAAATAAAATATAATGTTTTATAACATATAACCTCTTCTTAAAAGGAACACCTGTCATATCGTGTTGTCCCAAAATCTCCTTAAAATATTCGCAATATCCGTATGGATTTTCTTTAAAAACCTTATTAATGTTTTTGGTATATCCATCTTCTTGATATTCACCTATAATAACTGGTTTATTATAACATCTAATTTTATATTGTAAATCCATTTGATGATACATTCTAGCTTCTGTTATAAATTTTTCGTTATGTTCCATTTGAAAATGAAATTGTTTTCGAATGTTTGCAAAAAATACAAGTATTTTTTCTCCATCTTCTTGTTCTTTAAAATATAAATCAAACATTGTAGTTACTTCTTTTTTAAATAGATTTCCTACATTTTTCCCTTCTAAATCATATTTCAAAAAACATAGTCCATATAAGTCTTTTCTTTCTTTGTTTTCATTATAAGCTTGCAAAATATTTATAAATGCATCATCTACAAGAAAGTCATCAGAATCACAATCCATAATTAAGTCTCCATCTGCATATTGAATTATATTGTTAATAGCTTGCATTTTTCCTTGATTTTCTTGTTTATTATATTTTATTTCAAATTTATTTTCTTGTATATAATTATTTATTAATTCTTCTGTATTATCTGTTGAACCATCATCCATAATAAGCCATTGAACTTGCATCTGTGTTTGTATTTCTGGATGTTGTTCTATATTTTTAACAATACTTTTATATACATTTTCCAACATATTTGCTCTGTTATAAGTAGCTGTAATAATGGATAATTTCATAATTATTCTTCCTTTAACATATTTTTTAATTTTTCTATTATACAATTATTATCATAAACTTGTTTGTTATTGTCAAATATTTTTATATTGTTTTCTATTACATATTTTAATTGTGTGTATATAATATGTTCATCATTTTCAACTATCATTGAATTTTTGTAATTTTCTACTGCTTCTCTAGCTGCTGTGTTTGTAATCATAATTGGTTTATTTAAAATCTTTGCCTCTTCTAATACCATTCCATATCCTTCAAATTTAGAAAGTAAACAAAAAATATCTGCTTGCTTTATGTATGGATATGGATTTTCTTTTGCTCCTAATAGTATAAAAGTTTCTTGCAAATTTTCTTTTTCAATCAATTTTTCTAATTTTTCTTTTTCTGGTCCATCTCCTATTATATAAAATTTATGAAAATATTTATTTGCAATTAATTCTCTATGTACACGAATTAGTCTGTCTATTCCTTTTTGTTCTACTAATCTTGCAACTGTTAAGAAATTAGTTTGATTATTATCAAATTTAAAATCTATCTCTTCTTCAGCTTTTTTAAGAACATTATTTGAATTAATATAATTGTAAATTACTTCTTCAGAAATATGCATATTTGGATATTTTCTGTCAAATACTTTTTGATTATCTTTGCTTACAAATATTAATTTTTGATATTTTCTATAAATATTTTTATCTATCATTAATTTTATTTTTGCTTTTATATTGTTACCATATACTTTAGCAATATCATTATGAATCCAAGCAATTTTTTTTGTTTTATTATTTCTAGTGCTAAATAATCTGGTAATTGGTCCTTCTAAAAATGCAATTTCTACATTATAATCACTTTTTATATATTTTTTATAATAAGATTTTTGAAATAACAATATTTTTAGAGGAATAAAAATTTTTTGTAATTTTGTTAGTTCTTTATATGTATTTTCAAACATCCTTTTTACTTTTATATTTTTATTTAAGCTTTTTTCAAGTTCACCTTTTCCATAAATCGTAAATATGGTTATATCAAATGTGTCACTTAATGCATTTGCCATATCTACTAAAACTCTTTCTGCTCCTCCGAAGTGTTAGACTTGTTATTCCAAATAGTATTTTTTTCATGTTTAATTTTCTCCTATCATAAAATCTCAGTCTTAAACAAATTTTTCTTGTAACTTATCACGAATCCATTTTATTCTTGCCAAGCTTGTATAAATTTTTAATGTAAAATTGTTTACAGTTTTCATGTACAAGTTTTTCAAACCTTTTTCTTTTAAATATATATTTGCTTTCCAGATTGGGAACTCTTCATTTAAAGATTTCCAAGCTAAATTAATAATTTCTTTTCTTTCTTTTTCATCTTCTATCATAACCATTCTAAGCATAGAACTACATAGAACATATCTTGCATAAGTATATTCTATTTCTTCTTTATATTCTGCAAATAGATTGTTTTGTTTATAATATTCTATTACATGTCCTAATACATTAATAATATCTTTTGTTTTTGAATTTTGCACATTAGAAATTGAATTTTCTCTTTGTATATAATGAATAAATGGTTTTTCAACTATTCCATAATTATTTATATATGGTAATAATTTATAGAAAAATTCTACATCTTCATACCTATAACCTTTTGGAAATTCTATTTTATTTTTTTGCACAATTTCTTTTTTAATTAATTTATTCCATGCAACAACTCTTGCTTTAATAAACATTTCTTTTTTATCTTTATACTGTGTGCCTTTGCTTTCTAAAACTTTATCAGGGTATTCCCATAAAAAATTACATTCTACATAATCTAAATTTTCTTCTTTTGCTTTTTTATACATTTCTTCATACATATTGATTTCTACATAGTCATCAGAATCTATAAATGCAATATATTCTCCTTTGGCTTTTGGTATTGCATAATTTCTTGCATCTGATAGTCCACCATTTTCTTTTTTTAGATATACAATTTTATTAGGATAGTTTTGTATGAATTTTTGTGCAATTTTTTCTGAATTATCTTTACTGCCATCATTTACAAGTATAATTTCTATATCTTCTAATGTCTGGTTTACTAATGATTCTAAACATGTTTCTATATAATTTTCTACATTATAAAATGGAACAATTATACTAACTTTTATCATTATTTGCCCTTTCTTCTTAAGCGTAAATACCATTTTATATTTAAACTTAAGATTATTTTTTTAAAGAATTGTTTTATGTTTTTTGCTTTTATATTTTTAGTCATCTTTCTTTTTCTAATTTCTTTTATATATTTCTTTTGGTCTTTCTTTTCTAGTGTTTCTGTTCTTAATAAAATTGCATTTGTATAATATGTTTTTAAGATAACAGATATATGTTTATTTAATTTATATTTATCTATTTTTAATAAAGCTTCATCATATTGTTTCAATGCATCATATGCTTTTTTCTTTGTTTTTTCATAATCTGTGTTTCTTGTAATACTGTTATCTACTTGCACATAGTGGTATCCATAAAAATTAATAGATATCATTGTTTTAGCAAGTACAATTACAAATGGTATTAATCCAAAATCTTCGTGTTCTGTACCTACTTTAAATTCTAATTTGTTTTTTGTAAAGATTTCTTTTTTTATTACATATACACATGGTGAGTCTACTAATACATCTGTACCATATAATAGTTCAAAACCTTCTTCTCCTGTTTTATCTTCAAATACTGGTCCAGTAACAGTTTCTAAAACTTTTCCTTTTGTGTCTTCTCTTTGCAATTTGAATTTAATTAAATCAATACCTTTTTCCATGTATTGTTTTACTAGTCCACACAAATGAATGTCTAAGTAGTCATCAGCATCTAAAAATAAGATGTATTCTCCTTTTGCTTTTTTTATACCATAATTTCTAGTATCTGCTACACCTGTATTTTTCTTTCTGTAATATGAAATTATCTTGGGATTTTTTTCTTTATATTCTTGAATTATTTTTTCTGTTTTGTCTGTACTCCCATCATTTATTACTACAATTTCTATATCTTGGTCTTTTTGTTTTAAAATTGATTCTATACTTTTTGCTATTGTTTTTTCTCCATTATATACTGGAATAATTACACTTAATTTTTTCAATATTCTCTCCATCTTTCTTTTTTAAAATATGGTTTCTAATGTTTTTAGTATTTCTTGGTTATATGCTTTATCATCAAATGGCTTTTCTATTTTGTAACCATTTTGTATAAATTTTTTCATTGCTGTATATATTGCCTCTGTGCTTTTTTCTACAACTATACCTCTTCCATCTTCTACTTGTTCATAGTCAGATACTTTTGTTGTAATGATTGGTTTGTTTAATACAAAACTTTCTAAATATACAACAGGATAGCCTTCGTATTCAGAAGATAAGATTACACAATCGCTCATTTTAAAGTATGGATATGGGTTTTCTTTTTTTCCTAAGAAGAGGATTGTATCTTCTAAATCATTTTCTTTTACTTTTTGCTTATATAAATCTGTGTCTTGTCCATCTCCAACCATCCATACTTGAAATTTGTAAGATTCTTCTTTTAATTTTTTACTGGCTTCAATAATTCTAGTTATTTTTTTTGCTTCTTCTTCATGTCTGCTAACATTTAAAAATGTTGTTGTATATTCTTTTTTTATGTCTTCTACAGGTTGTTCTGCTTTTTCTAAAATATTTTTACTGTCTACTAGATTATGACATAATATAACTTTTTCTTTTAATTCTGGAAATATTTTTAAAAATGTGTCCTCTCCTTTTTGTGTAACAAATACGATATGCTTAAATTTTTGAACATATACATTTTTAAAGAATTCCTTTACTTTTTCTATATTTCCATGATATACGGCTAAATAATCAGAGTGCCCCCATAAAGCAGAATTTTTAGATGCTATTCTTGCCATAAAACTGCTTGGTATTGAGTATGTAGCAAAACTTGCTGAAAAGTCAAATTTATTTTTATATTTAATAATAAATTTTATTCTATTATATAAATTACATAGTTTTCTTATAATAATATTTTTATTATTATTTGTGTTATATTCTATTATTTTTATTTTTTTGCTAAGTCTTTCTAAAAAGACTCCTTCTTTTTTTTCTAGTGCTATTGTTACTTCGTATCCTTGTTCTGATAGGTGATTTACTAGTGTTGCAAGTGTTGTTTCTATTCCACCTAAGTCTAAATTATATGCTGAAAATAGTAATTTTTTCATTAATTTATTCTCCTCTATTTTTAGACATTTTTTTCTTTATTATATTATCATTATATTGCTATTTTTGCAAGAACAAAAGCAGTTTTTTAGCTTAGCTAATTAACTGCTTTTGTTAATCTTTTTCATTTTATATCTTTCATTTCACTACATTTTATTTGTTAGCAAGAATATATTAGTAATTTTTATATCCGATATCTAAATCTACATATCCATTAACACCTAAAACTGTTCCAGTGCTTGTATATTGCCAAATTTCATAGTGACCTGTATAATCTGCCACACTATTATATTGTGCTAACCATATATCAAATTGATTTAATTCATCCATATTTAAGTTATCATAAAACCAATTTCTGCTTGCATAAATCATTGAAGTATATCCATTTTTTTCTATTGTTTCACAAAACGCCCTACATACAGCTGTCCTTGTTGCTACGTCTAAATTATCTGCTCTTCCAGAATTGTTAGAAGCTCCTGATTTTTCTGTGTCAATAACAATTGGATAATCTATTTGGTCTGCATATCCATATTCATTTAATTTGTCAATTACCCAGTTTGCTTCTTCTATCGCTTCTTCTGTATTAACTGCTTGTGTAAAGAAATATATTCCTACTTTTAATCCTGCTTTTTTTGCACCTTCTATATTTATCTTAAAATATGGGTCTTCTGCAAAATTACCTGCTGAACCATATCCTCTATATCCTATTCTTATCATAGCAAATTCAATTCCTGAACGCTTTACATATTCCCAGTTGATTAAACCATTATATTGACTAACATCTATTCCATTTAAGCATAAATTTTCAAATTTAAACTTTTGTGCATCTGATCCATCAGATTCATATACTTTTACATTTGTACCATTTGCTGTTTGTGAATTTTCTACATCCAGATAGCGTCCATCTGCTTTTGATACAATATTATAATATCCATTACCTGCATCAATAATTTTCCATTTTTGTGCATTACTGCCAGTATATGTACTTTGTATAACATTTCCATCTTTTACAGTTAATGCTTTTCCAGAATGTTCTGCTACTATTTTATATTCTCCATCTCCAAGATATGTAACAACAAAATTTTGTTGTGATACATTTGTACTCATCCAAATTTGTATATTAGCTCCATCTTCTGTTGAGCCACCATCTACATCTAGTACACTTTTACTATTTAATGCTGTTGAAATTCTATATGTATCATTTGATATTACTGGTGCTTCTAAAAATTGAAATTTTTGAGATGCAGTTCCATTACCTTCATAAACTTGTACATTTGTACCATTTTGGGCTGTTCCTCCAGATACATCTAAGTATAAGCCATTACATTTTGAAATAATATAGTATTCTCCATTACCAGCATCTTTTATCATCCATTTTTGAGCATCGGTTCCATTGCTTTCATATTGCCATACATTGGTTCCGTTTTTATTTGCACCATTATCTACATCTAATACTTTTCCAGAGTGTACTGCTTGAATTGTATAATATCCATTTCCTTGATATTCTACTAAAAATTTTTGTTGATTCACATTGGTATTTGTCCATATTTGTAAATTAGCTTTGTTATCAGCAGAACCTCCAGATATATCTAAAGTATAGTTTGTATTTAAAGATGTTGCAATATTGTAAATACCATCTTCAATTGTTTGGGTTCCTTCTGCTTCTTCTACACTTACAAATTTAAATTTTTGTGCATTGCTTTCATTTGGATCATAAACTTGTATATTTTGTCCATTTTTTGCTATACCATTTGTTACATCAAGATTACACATGCTTAATCCAGAAATAATATAGTAATATCCATCTCCAGCATCTTTGATTATCCATGATTGTGATTCTGTTGCATTGTCTACATAAACTTGTACATTTGCTCCTGATTTGATACTTCCATTTGATACATCTAATACCTTATTTGTACTTTGAGATTGTATTGTATAATATCCATTTCCTTGATATTCTACATAAAAATTTTGATTTGTTGTATTTTCATTAGTATATATATTGACATTTGTACCATCTACATTTAAATACATATTAGCATTTAATTTTGTATTTATTTTATATATACCATCTTCAATTGTTTGTTCTCCCTCAGACTCTAGTTCAAACTTTTGAGAGTTTGTGCCATTTCCCACATAAACTTGTACATTTGTACCATTTGGGGCTGTTCCTCCAGATACATCTAAATAGTAGCCATTTAGCATAGAACGAAAACTATATGTTCCATCTGAATTTTTTTCAATTATCCATTTTTGAGAATCTGTATTATTGTTTTGGTATTGTTGGACATTTGTACCGCTTGTCATTCCTCCATTTGCTACATCTAAAACTTTTCCAGAATGCATTGCTGTTATAGTATAATATCCATCTTCATTATATGTAATTTTAAATTTTTGTTGTCTAACATTATCATTTTCCCATACTTGAACATTTGCAGAATTACTTGTAGAACCTCCTGATATATCTATTACCTTGCTTGTGTTTATTTTTGATTTTATTGTATAAATACCATCTTCTATTGTTTTTTCAGATATATATTCATCTTTTTCCAATATGAACCTTTGTGAATCTGTATCGTTTCCTTCATAAACTTGCACATTTGTACCATTTTTAGTATTTCCACCTGCAATATCTAAATATAGATTATTACATTTAGAGACAAAACTAACTTGCCCATTACCTAAATCTAAAATTTGCCATTTTTGAGCATCTGTTCCATTGCTATCATATTGCTGTACATTTGCTCCGTTTTTTTGACTTGCATTTTCAACATCTAATACTTTTCCAGAATGTACTGCTTTGATAGTATAATAACCATTACCATCACTTGTTATTTTAAATCTTTGTTGGTTTACTGTATTATCATAACTCCAAATTTGCAAGTTTGCTCCAGATTTATCAGAACCGCCATCAATATCTAATACCATATCCTCATTTAGTGCTGACCTTATTACATATATTCCATCTTCAATATTAATGCTAGAATATGTTTGTATTGCATCTTCTTGTAATTCTTCTGTTATTTCTTCTTGTTCTTCTTCAGGTTCTATTATTTCTTCGTTTTCTGTTACATTTTCAGATGAATTTGTTTCATCTTCTATTGCATTTTCTTCTTTATTAATTGAGTTATCATCTTCAAATTCTGTTTCACTTTTTTCTGTTTCTTGATTTTCAATATCTTCTGAAGATTCTTCTACACTCGTTGTGTTTGTACCTTCGTTTATTTCTGTATTGGCATATGTAATCATCGGCATAAATATATTTATTAACAAAATTATAGTTGTGCATAATGCAATTATTTTTCTTTTTTTCATATTATTTTTCTCCCTTTTTTAGTCTAAAAGACCAGTTTTTTAACTGGCCTTTTTCAAGATTACTCATACTGAATAATTGATGATAAAATTTCTTCACTAGTTAAATAGCCTGATGAGTTTGTTGTGATTTCTAAAATAATTGTATTTTCATAGTAGTATGGTTCACAAACTTGATATGGATCCATCTTTTCAAATGGATATTCTACTAATTCTCCTGTCATTTCATCTCTGATATAGCAAGTGCCAGATATGTCAATTATATATATAATATCAGAGTTTATCATTTCTTCTATTCTTTTTGCTATATCATTTTGACTTGTTCCATCTTTGTATAAGTAACCTTCTTCATCTATTTTAAAATTTGTAATTCCAGTATCATTTAGCATTGTTAAAAATGTTTCTTGTGATTTAGAAGATATCCATATTCCTGTTTTGGTAGGCTTAGAACTCCATAATAAAGTGGTTTCTTCTTCAGTTGGTTCTCCATCTTTTTCTATTCCTGCCCATACAGCTTGCATTTGAATTTCGGGTTTTACATATAATACTTCTCTACCGTCATATTCTGTTCCCACCTCATATATATTAGCATCAGCTGTTGCACCTGTTTCATTTTTTATTTCTTCTACTTGCTCAAGTTGTGCTTGTTGTTCTTCTTTTTGCTTATTAGTTGATACTATAATTGTTACTCCTAAAATGACTAGTAGTAAGATAACTAGTATTATTACAATTGTTCTTGTTTTCATTATCCATTCTCCCTTAACATTGCAAGTGTTGCATTTATATATTTTCCTGCATAATCTTTATTTAAAACTTCTTGATGATTACTTACTTCTGGTAATTCTACTAAAACAGATCTAGCTGTTCTGTTACTATTTCCTAGTTGCTGTCTTGCCCAGTTTACCAAGTAACCTGTACCATAAGAAGATATGTGTGTACTCATTCCATAATAATTTCTATAATAACTTCCTAAGCCGTCATCTCCAATTGTTTCATTAAGCCATCCATGTAAATCTACTAATATTGTTTGTCCAGTAGAAGATTTGTGATTTAATAAGAATGTTCTCAAAGAATTTACTTCATAAGCTTGATATGCTGCTGTACCATTATAGTTTCTGGCATCTGTGTATCTTGTATAACTACTTCCAGTTTGCCAATTTCTGTTCATATCGATTCCTTGGTTTCCTGATGCTGCACTATATAGTGTTGTTCTTCCTGGTCCATTGTTTGTCCAACCATATGTCTGACCATCTGGATTTAAGTCTGGCAATATATAAATTGTCCAATTGTTTAACAAGTCTCTATCTGTTATATTTTCCATGTAACTTTTGAATTGTTCTGCAATATATGTTAGTTCACTACCATCATTACTATATGAATCCTCAAATCCATGGATAGAAAATACTGCAAACAATACATTATTACCTTTTCCAAATTTATAATATTTTAAATCTGTTCCTCTTGAATCTCCAGAAACTTTTAAACCACTTGAACCATATGTGCCTTCTTCATAGAATGTTCTAAATCCTGTAACAAATCTAAATTTTTGTGCAACAGCACCGTTTGATTGGTATACCTTTATATTTGTTCCATTTGTTGTATTTGCATTATTTACATCTAAATAACATCCATTGTATTTGGAAATAATATTGTAGTATCCGTTTCCAGCTGGTTCTATTGTCCATATTTGATTGTCTGAACCTTCTTGGTAAGTACTTTGATATACATTATTATTACTTGTATCCACAGTTAAAACTTTTCCAGAATGTTTTGCTCTAATAACATATTCTCCATCATTATATTCTAAAGTAAATTTTTGCTGATCTACATTATCTGCTTCCCATAGTTGAATATTAGCCCCATCACTTGTAGAAGCTGAATCTACATCTAAAACTTTTAAAGAATTTAATGCTGTTTCTATTTCATATGTGTCTTGGTTAATAATTTCTATTTTTTCAAATTTAAATTTTTGTGAGTCTGTTCCATTATTTAAATATACTTGGATATT
This sequence comes from uncultured Clostridium sp., assembly GCA_964449925.1. Lineage (GTDB taxonomy): Bacteria > Bacillota > Clostridia > TANB77 > CAG-508 > CAG-269. Next base: position 7,655 of record CAYVCM010000009.1, on the reverse strand, counting down.
TGTTCCATTTTTACTACTGTCTACTCCTCCGGCTACATCTAAAGCTAAATTATTGCATTTACAAATAATACTATAATATCCATCTCCTAAACTTTTAATAATCCAGCGTTGTGAATCTGTATCATTTCTTTCATATTGTGCAACATTTGAAGAAGCTTTTTGTGTTCCTCCAGATACTTCTATTGCTTTTCCTGAGTTTACATTTACAATTTCATAATAGCCAGTATGGTCAATTTGTTTTACCATAAATTTTTGCTGTTGTACTTTTGTGTTTTCCCAAATTTGTAAGTTACCATTATTATCATAACTTCCATTAGATATATCTAATACCTTATTGTTTGTTAATACAATTTGATATATTCCATCTTCTAAAGAATCTGGCTCTGGCTCAGCATATTCATACTCTACAAATTTAAATTTCTGACTTGAGCTATTGTTTGGATTTGACATAACAAGTTTTGTTCCATCACCTGTAGATGAATTTTCTACTGTTAAGTATAATCCATTTAATTTAGAAATAATGTTATAATATCCATTTCCTAAATCTTTTAGTATCCATTTTTGTGCATTTGTTTCATTACTTTCATATTGTTGTACATATGTTCCTGCTGATGTAATACCACCTTTTATATCTAAAACTTTTCCAGAATTTTTATTTTTTATTGTATAATAGCCATCTTCTCCATATGTTATTTCAAATCTTTGTGAAGTTGAATTATTTAATGTACCAACTTGTATATAAGCTTCTGAGTTTTTAGATTCGTTTTGTATGTCTAATCCTTTATTTTCGTCAAGATTTATTTTTATATTATATTCTCCATCATCTAGAGTTTTACTACCAACTAAATCTTCATCTGATATTGGTATAAGGAAAAATTTTTGTGCATTTGAATCATTTGATAAATATTCCCATATATTTGTTCCATCTGATGTAGCACCATTTTCAACATCTATACATAATTCACTTTGTTTTGAGAAAAATGTATATGTTCCATTACTGTTTTGCTGTATAATCCATTTTTGTGCATCTGTTGATACCTGGCTACCTTGATATACATTTCCCTTTTCTGCTATATTATCTTGCTCTGTTGTAATTGGTTTTCCAGAATTTACATTAACAATTGTATAATATCCATCTTCTCCGTATGTTATTTCAAATTTTTGAGCATTTGTTCCATTGTCTGTATATAGTTGTATATTTGCATTTGCATTTTTTGAACCATTTGCTACATCTAATACTTTATTTGTATTTAATGAAGATACTATTTTATAAGTACCATCTTCTACTGTTTTTTTGCTTTCCATGCTACTTATTTTTTCTAATTTAAATTGTTGTGAAGCTGTATTGTTTTTTTCATATATTTGGACATTTGTACCACTTTTATTGCTACCTGATGCAACATCTAAACAATATTTGCTATTTAGTTTAGAAACAAAATAATAATATCCATTTCCTGCATCTTCTAAAATCCATTTTTGAGCATTTGTTCCATTTCTTTCATATTGCCATACATTGGCTCCATTAAAAGCAACACCGTCTTTTACATCTAATGCTTTATTTGAATTCCTGTTTACAATACAATATGTTCCATCATCATTTTTTATTAATTTAAATTTTTGCGCATTTGTACTATTTGATGTATATATTTGGACATTTGCTTTGTCAAGTTTAGAAGCATTGTCTACATCAATTACTTGGTTGTTGCCTAATGCACTTGCAATTGTATAAAATCCGTCTTCTAAATTGACTGTTTCTTCCTCATCTGCGTATACAAAATTAGGAAGTAATAGTAATATTGCAATTATTAGTAAAAATAAAATTTTTTCACTTGTTTTTTTCATTGGTCCATCTCCTCTCAATCTTTACAAGCTTAGTTTATAATTATCTAATATTTTTGTCAATGTTATTTTTGTGCTATTTTTATTTAGAAATTGAAATTATTTTCCTTCTATCTGTTTGATTTCTGATTGTTTCTTTTTTTTTCGTATTAAATAAAATACTAAAATAACAATACTGCATATTGATATTATTCCACCTGTTTTTAAACCTTTAGGTATATATTTTAATTCTATATTATTTTCTCCTTCTTTAAGAGTAATTCCTATAAAATCACCTAATGTTTTTTTATAATTAACAGGTTCTCCATTAATTTCAATTTCCCAAGATTCATCATAAGGGATTGTTAAAACCATATATGATTCTTCATCTAATGTTATTGTTCCTTCTATTTTATTTCCATTATCTACTATGTTTGTCAATTGCTCATCATTTAGTTTTTCTTGCATTATTTCTACAAATTTATCTACATCAAACTCTTTCAAATACACTTGACTTATTTGTGTTTTAAATTCTGTTTTAAAATCAAATTCTATTGTAATTTCTTCTTGCCCTTGATATGCTTCTTTATTAATGTATAAGATTCCATTATTATTAGAACCTATATAGTTTTCTCTATATAATTCTCCATTAATTTTTACATCAAAAAGTGGTTCATCATAATAATAATCTGTATCAATAAATAAGTATAAATCTTCGTCTTTGTCACTAACATCAAATGTGTAAATTAATTTACTATTTTCATCTTGTTTTGTATAATAATTCCCGTCTACTTCAAGGTTCTCTTCTGATTTATTAATTAATTCACAATCATTAAATACACCTTTTTTGCCTGTCACATTTTCTAATATATCTTCTTGTAATGTAAATGGATCTTTGCTTAAATCTAATTCTATGTTTCCTTCTGTTAGTATTCCTAATGATAGTGCATATTTATTTTTGTAAATATAATAGCCATTTACTTCTTCTATAAATTCTAAATATGCATCATTGTTTAATTCTTCTGGTGATATTTTGTATTTAATTCCTAAAACAGCATCTAATACTGGTGTTGCACCATCTCCATATGATGGCCATTCTAAATACCAGTTATATCCTAATGCTTTTAATAGTTCTAACTGATTTTGATTGTATACAGAACTAGAATGCCCTATACCATAATAGTTATATGTAAGTGAATCATTTAGGTTTTGTCTATCTGTTTTCTCTGTTCTATAAAATGAGTCATCTTGTTCTTTAATTGCATTTATCACATTTATATATTTTTCCATTTTTATCATATATTGGTCTTCTGTTTCATAATTTAGATTTCTATAAGTGTAGTTATAATTATATATTAACTCGAATATACATACAGTAATGCATATTCCACTAATAATATTTTTCTTTTTTCCTTTAAATATCATCATTAAAAATAATAAAACTATGTATATTATACATAAGACAACAGATAATGATGTTAATTCTATTTCTACTGTTTTATTTTTATATAAAACAACTACTAATCCAACAACTATACTAATTAATGATGATATAATAAAATTTTTCAAATTCTTTTTATCTAAGTTTTGCAAACCTTTACATGCTAGTAATATGAGTACAAAAATAAATACGAAAGAATATCTATATGGATACCCTCTTGGTGTTTTTAAGCCATGCCATAATAAATTGATAATGTTAATTTTCATACAGAAATATAAACCAATTAATAAAATCGCTGATATAATTTTATGTTTTAGGCTAATATTTTTATTTGAAAAATAGTATATGGCTAATAAAACAATAATTATTCCACAATATATATTAGGTAATCCATTATCTAGATATATTTGATTATTGCTAATCGTTCCTGGCAATAGTTTTGCAATAAAATCAATAGTTGTGAAGTTTGATTTCCAAAGATTTGCTATATCTAGTAAACTACTAGCATCTCTTCCAGAAAGTATTACATGTATAACTGGTAATAATATAATTGCAGAAATACCTATTGCTAAAAGGCTATAAGCAATAAATTTTAAAACTATTTTTATATCGTCTTTTTCTAATTTTTTTAAAAATAATGTATATAGAAAATAAATTCCTCCAAATATTGTTGTTGCAAAACCAATATAAAAATTAATAATTAGTGATAATGCTGTTGTTATGATATATAGTGTTGGTCTATCTTCGTCTATAATTTTTTCTATTCCTATTGCTATTAATGGTAATAATATAACACCATCTAACCACATGATATTCATTTGAAATGCAATATTATATCCACAAAAAGCATAACAAAAAGCCCCCAATATAATGCCTATATTTTTATTAGTTTTTCTTCTTAAAAATATAGCCATAGTAATTGCTGAAGCTAAAAACTTTAAAGCAGTAATAATGATAAGTGCATTAGAAATATTTATTTTGCTTACTAACAAAAATATAAGGTTGAATGGGCTTAGTAAATAATATGCCCATATACCAACCATATTTCCACCTAACCCATTACTAAAAGAATAAAAAATGTTTGCATTTCCTGTAAAGCAATCTTTTAAATATGACCAAAATGGTATATATTGGCTACCTACATCTGATTTCATAAAACTGTTTACATTTCCAAATGGGAATAGCTTATTTATTGCTAGGAAAATTATTTCTGCTATAAAAAACATTAAAATTATTATTATTATAGGTTTGTACTTTTCCCATATTTTTTTCATAAAATCTCTCCTATTTCATTTATCTGTACGTTTTAAAATATACACAAATGGACAGTATCATCTATAATAATTATTTCGTCTTCTTCAAAATATGTCCAATTTTTACTTTCAAATTCTTTTTTTATTTCTTCATCATTTTCAATAACTTCAAATTCTCTATTAGTATAATATTGAAGCACACTATTAACTGACCAATCAATTGTTAATGCACTTAGATTCATATCTCCTGTTGCAAATATGCCTGGATATGTATAGCTTGGTGTTTGGTCTTTGTAAAAACTAATTTTTGTAACTGATATTCCTGTTTCTTGTTCATATTCATATATAACATCTGCTATTTGATTTGAGATAGTTTCATCCATATAATTTACAATATAATGGTCTACTTCTATTTTTATAAATCTATTAAATTGAATAACCATAAATATAATTGCTATCATTATTAATAAAACATTTACTACCTTATTTATGTATTTTCTATGTAATATATATAGAAACATATATATTATACCAATTAAAGATGCACAAGCATATGTTGACCTTGCTACAAACCATATAGAAGCAGTGTCTTGTAAAATTTGTGGGAATATTGTTGTTCCTATTGTTGCTACCAATATATAAACTATTTCTAATATAATAAGTAAAGAATTTGATATTTTCTTTTTTGTTGTTTCCTTGTTTTTTAATATATTTGAAATTATTTGGTATAAAACTATTAGTAAAACAATTCCTAAAAAGATTACAAAACTGTATTTTGGCATAATGCTATATGTGTTTAGCATATTTTTAGTGCCATCTACTATTTTTTGTAAGCTTTCCACAAAATTTATGTTTCCACTTACTCTACTATTTGTAAAACATAATCTTACAACTATTAAATTAATAATTGCTGGTATCCCATATCCTAAAAAAATGCATATATTGTTTTTTATAAATTCTCTTATATTTTTAGAATATTTTACTATATAAACACTAGATAGTGCAATAAATATTGCTACTGTTCCTTGATAGCAAAAGTCTGCTACTAACATGAACAAAAGAATATATTTAAAAGCTTTTTTGTTGCCTTCAAGAAATTGAACAAGTTTTTCTAAAGCTAATATACTCATTAATATTGAGAATGCTATAATCCCTTTTTCTATATACATAAATAATTCTATTGAAAATGGATTTATAATAATAAGTGTAGCAATTATAATACTTATCAATTCTTTTTTTATATCTTTATATAATAATTTATATAATCTATATATAGAGAAAGTAATTGAGAAAATTGCCAATAAATATGATAACATATATGTAATTTCTATATTAAAATTTAATATATGTGTTATTGCATATGCACATGCTGTAATAAATCTTCCTGAACTAAGAAAATGAGAAAATATTTCTTTTCCAGAAGATGTGATTACAGAATAGGTATCTGTTGTAAAATCCATTTTTATAAATATTCCAAAAAAGATAAAAGTTATTAATAAACAAATATATAATTTGGGATTTTTTATTTCTTCTATTATTTTTCCTTTTACTTTCTCCATTTTTTTGTTAATTTCCTCCATTTTTTCTTTTTTGCAAATTTATATTATTATCTATTTACAAGTTTTTTAGTATCTCTTGCAATCATAATCTCTTCATTTGTTGGAATTGTATAGATTTTTATTTTTGAATCTGGAGTTGAAAGTAAAGTTTCTTCTCCTCTTATTTTGTTTGCTTCTTTGTCTAATTTAATTCCTAAAAATTCTAAATAAGTACAGATTCTTTCTCTTTCTTCAATTCCATTTTCTCCTATTCCACCAGTAAATGTAATATAATCTACTCCACTTAGTGTTACTAAAAATTTACCTATATATTGAGCTATTATATATGCTCTACTTTCCAATGCTAAAATTGATCTTTCATCACCAAGTGTTGCTTCTTTTTCTATGTCTCTAAAGTCGGTAGAAACTCCAGATATTCCCCAAGCTCCTGATTCTTTGTTTAAAATTCTTAACATTTCGTCAGGTTTTATATCATATAATTTCATTACAGTTGGAATAATAGATGGGTCAATATCACCACTTCTTGTCCCCATTGGAACACCTGCTAAAGGGGTAAGCCCCATTGTAGTATCAATAGAAACTCCATTTTTTATTGCACAAAGCGATGCTCCGCTGACCTAAATGACAATTTATTAGTTTAATATCTTTTTTGCCAACTATTTCTGATAATCTACCTGAAATATATCTATGTGAAATACCATGGAATCCATATTTTCTTATTTTGTGTTCTTCATAATATTTATAAGGTAAATTATAAATATATGCTTTTGGTTCCATTGTTTGATGGAAAGATGTATCAAAAACAGCTACCATTGGAACATTTGGCAATAATTTTTGACATGCCTCAATTCCTGCTAAACCTGCTGGATTATGAAGTGGTGCTAATTCAATACATTTTTTTATTTCACTAATAACTTCATCATCAATAATAACTGATTCTTTAAATTTTTCTCCACCATGAACTATTCTATGTCCAATTGCATCAATTTCACTAAAATCTTTAATTACTTTGTATTCATCACTTACTAATAATTCTAATATTTTATGAATAGCTTCTTCAAAGCTTCTAGCCGGATGTTCAATAACTGTTTTTTTATCGTGAACATTAAAACGTAATGATGAGCGAGCTTCTCCTATTCTATCGTAGTGACCTTTCATAATTCTTTCTTCTGTATTCATGTCGATTAATTGACATTTTAGTGAGCTACTCCCACAATTTAATACTAATACTTTCATAAGGTTACCATTCAAGTATAGAATACTTGCCTTTCTTTATTTTTAATTTTTTTCTACTAATCTTTTAGTATCTCTAGCTATAACCATTTCTTCATCTGTTGGTATTACATATACTAAAACTTTTGAATCATTTGAAGAAATTTGAGTTTGCTCCCCTCTTATCTCATTTTTTTCTAAATCAATTCTCACCCCCATCCATTCTAAATCTTCACAAATTTTCTTTCTAATGTTTGCTTGATTTTCTCCAATTCCTCCTGTAAATACTATTGCATCTATTCCTCTTAATGATACAGTATATTTTGCTATAAATTGTGCTATTGTTTGTGTAAATAATTCAATTGCAACTTG
>CAYVCM010000008.1:0-37463 GCA_964449925.1 uncultured Clostridium sp. | reverse complement strand
CATCAATTGTATTATTATTCAAATAAAATTCCTCCTTTTATTGAAATTTTTAATAGTTAAAATTATCTCATTTTTTGTTACATATTATCAAACTTTTGTTCTTTTGTCAATCAATTTGCACCCACTTATTAAAAATTTTTTCTATAAGAAAAGCGTGCGTTAACGAAATCAAAGATTTCGACGCACACATGTGCAAAATTGCTTCGCAATTATTACACGAATATAGGACGCTTAACCTTGTTGTATACGGAAAAATCTTATATAGGGTCAAGATAAAAGTCGATTTTTCCTATACAATAAAATAAGCATTAGCTTTTGTACTTGCTATACTTATAAATTTACATCTTAAAACACAAATTATATCTATCTTCTATTACCAATTTTTATATGTTCAACTGTATGTATCAAGTCATGACTCTGATTTCCATGTCCTCCTTCATATGGTCTTTTAAATGCATATCCTACTGGTATTGGTCCTCCAAAAATATATCTTTGACTGTTCCAACTTTGCATACATCTTTTTGTTGTCCACAATATATTACTTTTGCTAGAACCTCTAAATTCTTTTACTGTTAATGTTCCATTTGTGTTATATGGCATAGAGTCACTTTCGTTTCTGTAATATGTTTCCATTCTATCTGTATCATTATTAAAAACTAGTATTTTTGCCATAAAAATAATCCTCCCTTTATAGCTTTTATACTATATATATGAGAGAATTATTTTTTTGTTACTATTTATTTTCTACTTATTTTTTTATCTGTATATTTTTCTCTTTTTCTTGCTATTGCTGTATATACTAATCTTCTTAATATTACCAATGAAACTATTGATGCTACTATCACTCCTACTATCATTGCAAAGCCATTTTCTATTGTTTGATTTTCTGTTTCTGTATAACTATATGCATTTTCCAAACCATTTGCCTTGATTTTTGCTGTTTCTGATGTTGGTTCTTCTTCTTCGCTTTCTAATATTTCATTTTCACTATATACTTCATATTCTCCTGTTTGGCTATTATATACTGTTATATAATTATTACCTATGTTGTTTGTATTATATGTAGTGCTACTTTGTCCTTGACTTTGTGTATTTTCTTGAGTTTCGCTTGTTTCTGTATTAGTATCTTCACTTTCTTGTATACTTATATTTTCTTGTGTTTCTTCTAATACTTCATCTAATGGCATTTCTTTTAATTTTGATATTAACTCTTGACTTGCTTCATATGCTTCTTGTCTTTCTTCATAATCATCAAATATCTCTGAAATGTTTCCTAATATATAGCTTAGTAATCCTTGTTCTGCTTTTTCTTCATTGTCATATACTATGTCTCCTGTTACATAGTTAAATACTATTACTTTTCCTGTGTTATATATTACCATTACTTCTGTCTTTTCTTGGTCACTATTTTGTACTATTTGCTCTATATTTCTACTTAAGAAATTTTCTGGGTAATTTAATTCAGCTTTTAAGCTTACTAATTCTCCGTCTGTTGATAATATTGTTTGATATTCATTATTGTTATAGTTGTCTGAAATATAATTATCTATTTTCATATCTACAGTGTTTGATATTACTGATAATTTTCCATTTTGTACATTATATATTTGTAGTTTTATGTTTCCATTTACTGTACTGTATGTTCCATATGTTTCTATTGTATATCCATTATAATTATATGTATGTAATGGTGTTACATTTTCTTCAATTAGTGTTTGTGTTGTATTTTCTACAATACTTCCACTTGCTAATTCTAAAACTTGTCCTTCTGTATTTAATGCATATCCATTATATACATTTACATACTCTCCTACTTGCACAGTACCATTTATATATAATGTATTTCCATTTAAGTATGCATTTGTTTCCCCTACTAGGCTTATTTTACTTTGTACATGTTCTGGTAAAATTGTTGTAGTTTTTTCGTTTGTTCCATCAGTTACAATTATTTGTATTTCATCTTGATAGTTGTATTTAAATGTGTATGTTTTTTGTGTTAGCATTATTGATTCACTTGTTTCTTCTGTAACATCCATTAATTCTCCATTAACATAGTACATAAAGCTTATTCCATCTATCACATCACTAAAGTCTATATTTATTTCATTTACTGATGATGGATATACTGTTATTTCTGGTAGTTCTTCTGTGTTTTGTGTTTCTTCAGCAGTATTAACATCTGATTCATCATTGGTTTCTGATGTGTCACTTTCATCTTCATCATTTGTAATTGATAACACACTTAATCCACTGATTTCTGGGTCTGTTGGTAAGTCTACTCCTTCTTGTAGTTCTGGATAATATAGGTATGAATCAGCTATTGTTGGGTATTTTCCTTCTGATAGTTTTGTATAGCTCCAATAGGTTGTTGTTCCAAGACCTATTTTTCCTGTATATGTGCTTTGACTTTCTAGGTCACTTCTTACTAAGTATTGGCTTTCATCTATATTGTCATCTGTTTGGTATACATAGTCTCCATTTAGTGTACTGTATTTGTATACATAGGTATTTGTTATATAATCATTTTCGTCTGGTCTTGATCCTATTATTAATGACCCTGTAGATTCATCTTGGCTTGTTACATCTGCATCAATGTAGTTGTTATAATAATATGAAGTCGCTCTATATATTTCGGTTGCAATATCTCCTATTAATCCACCTGCTTTTGTTGGTGCTGTTACTGTAGAATCTAATAGCATAGTATAGTATATTCTTGTATAATATATACTTCCTGTCATATTTGTATTATCCATATATCCTACTATTCCACCTGCTGTGTGGTTTGTTGCTTCTACTTCTACATTTGCGTAAGTATATTGTATCTGTGAATACTGTGAACACCCTATTATTCCACCTACATTTGAGCTACCTTTTATTAACCCATTATTTATGTAACTATTGTATAAACCATTTGCTTGATTACTGAGATTTCCTCCTATTATTCCACCTACATTCGTTCCGTTACTATCAATTTCTAAACCTTCTATTTGAACTCTATGTAAATAACTCCAGCTTGTTTGTCCCACAGCTCCACCTATATATTGAGAATTTACGTTTGGTGCTTGTATTTTTATATTATTTAATGACCAACGATTACTACTTCTATGAGTTTGAAAACCATTAACACCACCTATATAGCTTCCATTACCTATAATTATAGAATCATTTATTGAAATACATTGAAATTTATAATCACCATTTGTTGAAGCATCATTATTGTATCCTACTATTCCCCCTACATAAGAGTCACCTGTTACATTAATTGAATTTGCAGTTAAATATGTTAAATCAGCATTATATGCATAACCTATTATTCCCCCTGTATGATAATTACCAGTTATGTTTGAATTTTGTATTAATATTTCTGTAACTTGCATATAATTGACTTTTTGATAGCCTATTATTCCACCTACATAGTCTCCTAATGCTTCTATATTTATTTCATTTCCAGTTATGTTACTTATTTCTGCTTCAGATTGTACATTTACATTTCCTATTAGTCCTCCTACATAGCTTGTTCCTTTTACATCTATTGTATTTAACTCTACATTTGTTATATTTCCTGATGCCATATAACCTATAACTCCAACATAACTTGTTCCAGTTGCATTTATTGTTATATTATTAAATTTTAGATTTTCTATATCTCCAGTATTACTAGCTATTACTCCAAAATAGTTTCCTGAACTTGCTGTATTCGTTAATGTTATATTTTCAAAGCCTATATTTTTTATGCTTGTTTTTACATTGCTTATTAATCCTGTGCTTGAGCCATTAAATTCTAATGTTATATTTTTTAATGTATATACATTATTTTCTGCTTCTAGCTTATTTACTGTTATATTGCTGTTTATAGTATCTTTTCCACTAAAGTCTATATCTGCCATTAATCTATAGTTTTGGTATGTTCCTTCTTCTATTGATTGCCAATCTTCATATGTGTATATTTCTTTATAGAATTGTACTTCTATTTCTGCCTCTACTTCTTGTGTATATTCTTCATCTGAATTAGTAGTTTTATATTTTATTTCTGTTAGTTTATAACTATCATAATATCTATTTGGTGTTGCTCTTACTGTTATACTTGTTACTCCATTTTGTGTTACATTTCTTGTTATGCTTGCTACTTCCATATCTTCTATTGTTATTCCTGTTATTTCTACTTCTTGTGGGTTTGTTATTGTTATGGTTATTTGTGCTTCTGTGGTGTTTGGTTTAGTTGCCTCTATTTTGTCTATTTCTAAACCGCACATCTTGCTCTTCTACTAAGTAAATATCTTCTTGGTTTGGTAAGATTTCTGTTCCATCTGTATTATATAGTTTTGGAAGTATTCCATCTGAACTACTACTATAATCATATGAATCTCCTAAGTCTAAACTTAATACTTTATCTGCACTAAGAAGTGTAGCACCTTTAGTATCACTGCTTACATATCCATTTAATAATTGGTTTTCATATGCATAGTTATTACTTACTGTTTCTTCACTACTTCCTACTATTCTATTTAAGGCATCTATTCCTGATGTTGTATATATATTTCCTATACTTAAATTGTTTGAAATATTGATTATTTCTTCTCCAGTATATATTCCTACTATTCCTCCAACATAATTATTTGTTGTGGTTATATTTACTTTAGAATAACAATTTTCTATATTTGCTTCTGCTATACATCCTACTATACCTCCTACATTAATGTTAGATGAAGTTATATTTCCTTCTGAATAGCAGTTTATTATACTATTTGTATTTATTCCGTATCCTACTATACCACCTATAGCTGAACTTACAGCAGTTACATCATTTATATTTATATCATAAACATAGCAATTTTGTATACTAGAATTACTCATATATCCTGCAAGTCCACCGATATATAGTTCACTTGCTGTTTCACTTAATATTATGTTTATTTCTATATTATTTACTGAACAATTTTTTATTATCGTAGAAGCTGCATGGCGTACTAATCCACCTGTATATCCACTTCCTGCTTTGGTTATCTTTACATTGCTTAAATGCACATTATCTATTACAGAATTACTACCTGCATAGTATATTAATCCTCCATATGTTGCTGATTCTTGATTAAAATTTTCTATATATAGGTTCTCAAGTGTTCCATATAAACTACTTATAAAATTATATCCACCTGTTAAATTTATATTTGATATTGTATGTCCATTTCCATTTATTATTCCATTTACTGTACTTAATTGTATAGTATTACCTTCATTTATAAAATCTAGGTCTGTCATTAACATATAATTTTCTGTGTTTGAGTTTGCTATATTTTTCCAGTCTTGCACACTCCATATTTCGTTATATAAATCTACATTTATTACACGTTCTCCAGAATCGTAATTTCGTGTATATGTTGTACTAAATGCTCCAGTTGTAGTTATGCTTAATACATCATAACTTGATACACATATAACTGGATTTTTTAGAGTTGCTATTACTGTACTTTTTCCACTTGAATATTCCTGTGAAATTATTTCTGTTTCTAGATTTTCTATTGTTATATCACTTATTGTTTCTGCTGATGGGTTATTTACACTAAACTGTACTGTTACTGTATCTGTTCCTTGTTCTAATACTTTTGTTGATAATATATCTGGCAAGTCTGCATCTTCTACTTCTGGTAGTTCTATATATTCTTGTGCTGGCATTACATCTGACATATTTAACTGTGGATAATATCCTTCATTTACCAAATCATCTACTATAAATGCTCCATCACTATTTATTAATTGGTTTTGAAATTCTGCATCCCATAAAGATAACTTATTTCCTTTAGTTTCTAAATTACTTGTAAATATTTCATCTGTAAAATAATAATTGTTATTTATTTTGGTTGAATATTTACTATACACATTTGGACCTATGCTTAAATCTGTGGTATTTTCTCCTACTCCTACTGAATATACATTTTGTATTGTTGCATTATCATAATTACTATATACCAAATTTGCTTTTTGGTTATTTCCTTCTAAACTATCTACATTTACTAATGAAAATACATTTTCTATAATTCCGTTTCCTGTATTATTTCTTACAAGTCCAGCAATACTATTTGAATCTTGTGAAGTGGCTATCATATTTTCACCATATATATATCCATTTTTTATTGTTCCATAATTTCGATAATAAAATAAACTACTGCCTACATAAGTATGTAAATTTTTTTGCGAGTTTACTACAAAATTTTCTACGGTTCCATAATTATCATATCCAACCAAATATACATTATTATATAATAATTCATTACATTGTATTAAGTTTACTTGTATGTTTTTTATAATACCATAATTAGTATAGGCTAACCCATAAAAATTCCTTTCTATTTCACTATTTATTTTTATATTAAGAACTATATTTTCTATTGTTCCATTGATAGTACTAAAAAGTGCGTCACCTGTTTCACTATTATCCATAGTTAATGTTTTTCCATTAAAATCTATTTTTCCTTCAAATGGACGAAGTGTACCACCATACCATCTATAATATACACCAAGTCCAGATAAGTCTATATCGCTTAATACTATGTACTCTCCTTTTGGTTGTATCTTTAGGAAGTCATTTGCACTTGATATTCCTTTTATTTCTTTTGAATCTGTTGTGGTAAATTCTTGTGAGGCTAAATCATAATATCTATCTTGTACTTTTACTAAAAGCTCGATTTTATAAGTTGCATCTGCTTCTACTTCATAACTTTTTAATTCGTTTTCTACTTTATGTTCTTCTCCTAATTCTTCGTACCTGTATTCTGCTACTTGCTCATCATTTTTGTATATTCGTATGTAGTAGTCATTTGTTGTTATTTCTTCTCTTTGATCATATACACTTATGTTTACATTTGCATTTAAGGTATATGTAAATTCCTTATAACTTGTTTTTGTATTTCCAAGCTCTATTTGCAATTCTTGAAATTGTACTTCTGCATAATTTGTCATCACGTAAAAACCTATATATCCTGTATAATTTAGTGTTACAGTAAAAGTATATTCTTGCCATTCACTATTTAGGTCACTTATTGTGTAATATGACATGTATGCCTCGTTTGTAAAATCTTCACTTGTTTTCTCTACTATTATTAAATTAGTTGTATCATCTGTTTTTGCTTTAAAGCTTATTGTTACTTCTTGTCCTATATATTTACTCAAATCATAATAGTCAGCATGATTAACCTCTGCTCCGCCAAGAGTTAATATTTTTGTATCTTCATCATAATTTATTCCATAAGCATAACTATGATTAAAACATCTTTCATACCAGTTTACTTTTGAAGCTACGTTTATTAGGTTCTTTCCTGTTGCTGTTTGTTCTAATGATAATAAACCTAGGCTGCCACTTATTCCTGCTTCTGTTTTTATTTCTATTTCTAGTAATATGTAATCTGCATAATAGGTTGCATCTGTGCTACCTTCGTTGTATTGTGGGGCATATACTATTATTTTATATGTTTCGTTTTCTTCTAGGTCTTCATATGTTTTTCTTTCATAATCTTCATTTGTTGTCATTTCTTCTAGTGATATTAGTTTGTTATCTTCGTCTCTTACTTCTATTCTTACACTTCCTGTTAATACTGCATTATCTATATCTTCTACCCTTATGTCTAAATCTATCATAGTCCCTATTACAAATTGATTTCTTATTTGTACTTCTGCTGGCATTTTTAGTGTTATTATTTCTTCCATGTTTTGTCTGTTTTCTATTTCAGTCTCTACTGTTCCTTGTTTTACTGTTGTTATTACATCTATTCTATATTTTGTATTTGATGTTAATCTATCTATATTTAATTCTACTTCTTCTGATGTTTTTAAAGCTTTTATTTCTTCCTCTGTTAATATTATTCTTGCTATCTCTGTTTCTTCTGTATCATTATCATCAACATTTTTTCCTTGATCATATATTACTACCTCTACTTTTTCTAATATTGTTATTAATCTTGTGTCTGTTTGACTTTCATCTATACTTATTCCTATTGTCATTTCTTCTTGTAATACTTCTGTTTCTTCTATTGTTATTCCAATATATCCTAGTGATTCTAGCGGTCTGGTTACAAAAGTTCCTCTTCCTAATTCTTGGCTTTCTTGTGTTCCTTTTCCATCTCCTAAGTCATAATCACCATATATTACCATTTGATAATATTCGTTTGGGTCTAAATCTGTGAATATTAATGTTTCTGTTTCACTACTCTTATCTATACTTTTTCCATCATTTAACATTCCTTCTTTTACTACATTTCCACTTTGGTCTATTATTTCATATCTATAATTATCTATTTCTACATTATCTTTATTTGTTAATGTTACTTCTATATCTACTTCTATTACTTCTTGGGTCGTTACTTTTATACTTACTGTTGGTTCTTGTTTTGATGTTACTGTTTCTCCTTCATTATTTATTACTTTTAATTCATTTCCATATTTATCATATACTTTTATCTCATATTTTATTGTACTATTTGATGATACTGTTTCACTTGTTTGATATGTTATTTCTTCTCCTGCTTTTATACTATTTACTTCATTATTGCTTAATCTATATGATACTCCATTTATCTCTACTTGTATCCTTGATATTCCTTTTACTACTTCTTCACTTATACTGTTATTTATTTTTAAATGTATTATTTCTATTTTATTTGAATATATTTCTCCATTTTCAAAACTAAAATCTATTGTTCCTAATGTATCTATTGATTTTGTTTCTACTGTCCCTGTATAAAATGTTTCTTCTACTTCTTGTCCATTTTCATCACTATAATATACTATTCCTGTTATTTCATATTCTGTTTCTGGTTGTAGTCCTGTTATTTCTAATTCCCCCGTTTGAGTGACTTGTACTCTTCTGCTTAATCTTCCATTTAATCTTATTTCAAATATTATACTTTGTATTACTCCTGCTCTATCTGTTACATTTATGTTTGTTTTTATTGTATATACTTCTGCTTCAAAATCTGTACAGCTTACTTCTGGTTTTTCCCATTCTCCTTCTTGCCATTCACTCTTTGCTTCTGTACTGGTTGTTCCTTCTTCTTCTGTATTATTACTTTCACTATTTTCTTCTTGTTCTTCAATATCATTACTGTCTATGTTATTTTCATTTAATTCATCTGTATTTTCTTCTTCACTTTCATCTGCGTTTTCTTCATTTGCAATTATTCCAAGTCTTTCTAATAATTCTTTATATGTTATTGTCTCTCCATTTATTTCTACTTCTGAATTGTTATCTATGTCTGATATTTTTTTATATTTTAAATATGCATTTTCTAAATTTATACTTTGTGTAATTTCTGTGCTATCACTTGTAGACTCAGCATTTTCTATTTCATAATATGTTATGTATTCTTCTGCAAAATATATGTAACTATATTCCCCTATTTCATATTCATTTATTGTTGTTAATATCTTTATATTTTTCGCATTTGTGTATATTGCATCTTCGCTTTTTAAAAATAAATATTCATTCCCATCAGCTCTTGTTAGGTCATCTCCATTATACATTATCCCTCCTGTTAGCATGAATTCAGGATATCCTTCTACTTCTTCATAGTTTACTGTTATTAAACTTGTTGTGTCATTTATATTCCATATTGTAGTTCCTTCATTTATGTATATTGGATAATTTATATCTACTTCTGTCTTTTCATCTTCTCCTATGTAATATGAATTTAAACGTTTATATAGTAAATCATTTTCATTTACTTCTACTAAATCTAAATATGTATCTACGTCACTTGTGTCTTCATTTTTTAGATTTTCTGATAGTGATTTTCCTTCTACCCAATATCCACTATATGTTATAATCTTTTCTGGTGAATATCTTAAAAACATATAGTAAATGATAGCAACGATTACTATCATTGCCATCAATCCTATTAGAATAAATATGGGATTATTCTTTTTTTTATTTTTAAATTTGTTTTTATTTTCTTTCATTATGTTATATCCTTTCTTTAATTCTCTACTGCTCTAGACTAAAAGTTTGTATTTCATCGAATTTCTTTAATAAAAGCTGTTCTTTATCACCATATTTTATAGTATCTAAACTTAGATTTATTGAATAGCTAGATGTCTCGACTGTTGCATAATCACTTGTTTCTATTATTTGGTATTCATCTGTTTCTTTATTATATATTTCTACACTTGATTGACTATATGCTACTACATATGATAAAGGTGATAATTCATATGTTTCATTATTTACTGTAAGAGTAGCATCTGTTAAAAAGAAATACAAATTTGAACCATCAAATATAAATCCTTCTGGTAATTCTCTTGTTTTTTCTCTGTATTGTATATATGCTATATCACTTTCTAATTTTATATTTGAAAACCTTATTATTTTATATACTTGTCCATTATCATTTGGAATTACTAATTCCATATTTTCTGGAAATAAGACTTTGTTTTCTTCATCTTGATAATATAAAGGAGTTGAATCTAATTCTATGTCTATATCTATTGTAGAAAGTTCTGTAATTTCTCCCTTTTTCGTTATTTTTAAAGCTCCTTCATAAAAAATCTTTCTACCACCTATATATTGATAAAAATTATAGTTTTCTATATAATCTGTGTTTAATCTTGCAATATATACACCTATGCATATTATTGCTATTAATAATATTAAAATTAAGGATAATCTTACTAGTTTTTCTTTTTTTGCTTGTTTCTTTTTTTGCTTATCTGCTTTCTTATTTGTTTTGTTTTTTATTTGTCCTTTTTCTTGCTTTTTATTAGTAGTTTTATTTATTTTAGAAGTATTAGTAGCTTTATTTGTTTTAGAAGTAGCTTCTCTATCCTTATTATTTTCTTTTTTTTCGTTTTTCATGTTTTATTGCTTTCCTTTCAAACTTTTTATTTAAATATTTTTAGGTGCATCTTTTCTTTTATTTTCTTCTTTTTTTATTTGTTTTTGTTTTTCCTTTTCTATAGAATTATGTGTTGTGTTTTTTACTAAATCTTCAAAACCTTTTAAAAAGAAGAAAATTGCATAAAGTATAATAAATACTTTTATTATTATTATTACTTGACTTATATACATTTCGTTACTTACTTCTAATTGATATCCTTGTAATACATTTATAAGATATATAAAAATAATTTGTGCAAAAATATTGATTGTTTCAAATAATATTTTTTTTGGATTTAATACAATATACACAATGCCTATGGCTAATATTAACATTAAACTTAGTACTATTTCATCTATATAAATAATGCTTGAGTATATTATGCAAAATAGTCTCACTGTTAAAGTACATAATGTTAAAATTTGATAGTTTGTAAGTCCTGTAAGAAGTCCAATATATGCTATCCTTTTTTTATGAATATCAAATTTTTGCATAGCAATATATATTATTATTGCAAATGCAAGCATAAGACCCAAAAATATAGCTAATTCTCTTAAATTTAAATTAATATTATATATTGTTCTTTGTAACATTTTACCCTCTTTAACTTTTTTTTATTAATAGAATTTTTATTGATCTCTTAAAAATAAATTAAATTGATTATATTTATGAATATAATAACCTACAATATTTTCTAATTTGATTGTTTCTTCTATTGTTTCTATTTCAATATTTCCTCTTATTTCTCCAATTACTGGCAGATAATCTTTCATTATTATTATGTTATAATTTTTACTTAAAATACGAATAAATTGAACATTATTATATTCTACTAATCCATCTTTAATACTTAATACACTTACATTGATACTTCCATTATCTTCAGTAAGTTTACTATTTATTTTGTTTGCTTTATTCTTTTTTTCTATCTTTTCCATTTAATTTACCTCTATATAATAGATTCCCTTCATCTACACTGTCATATAAACCTTTTAAAATATCTTCGACATCAGTAAGTGTATCTTCTATATCTACCATTTCTCCCTTGATTCCTGTGTAGTTTTCTGATACGAATAATGGTTGTGAAAAATAATTTCTAAGTTTTCTAGATCTATAAAATATTAATTTATCTTGTTCTGAAAGTTCGTCTATACCTAGTACTGCTATGATTTCTTCTAATTCTTCATATCTGGCTAGATATCTTAATGTTTCTTGTACTAAATCATAATGTTTTTTTCCTATCATATCTGGATCTATCGCTTTACTAGAAGATTCAAATACATTTATTGCTGGATATAAACCTTTTTCTGCAACTTTTCTATCTAGAACTATTTGTCCATCTAAATGTGTTGTAATTGATTGTACAGCTTCATCTGTTATATCATCTGCTGGAATATATATTGCTTGGAATGAAGTTATAGATCCTGTATCTGTTGAGTTTATTCTTTCTTCTACTTCACTTATGTCTGATTCCATTGTGGTTGGATATCCATTTTCGATTGGTATTCTTTTTAATTCAGTAGAAATTTCTGATTTTGCTTGTATAAAACGATAAATATTATCTATAAATAGTAATACATCTTGTCCTTCTTCATCTCTTAAGTATTCTGCTTCTGTTAGCCCCGCATATACTGCTTTAGATCTAGCGCATGGTGATTCTCCCATTTGCCCAAATACCATACCCATTTTGTCTAATAATTTGTCTTTTTCCATTTCATCATATAGTTCTTTACCTTCACGAGAACGTTCTCCAACACCTATGAATATTGCATTAGATTTAAATTTTTTATAAACATTATTTATTATTTCTTTTATTAATACTGTTTTTCCTACTCCTGCTCCACCAAGTAATCCCATTTTATATCCTTTTTGTAATGGTGAGAAGAAATCTATTGCTTTTATTCCTGTCCATAATGGATTATTTTTTATTGAAATTTCAGCTACTGACATTGACCTTTCATATACATTTTTTTTCATTTTTGTTTTTTCTTTTTTTCCATCAATTGCTTCTCCATAAGAATTGAACATTCTCCCTAATACATTTGGAGAATATTCTACTTGTAAACCACCTTCTTGGAGTTCTACTTCTAACCCTTTTTTTAAGCCATTGACCCTTTTAAAAGGTAATAAACTTACAATATTTTCTTCTAGTTCTATTACTTCAAACTTATATTCCTGATCTTCAAATTTACATATTAAAATGTCTTTTAACTTTACATCATCATCTGTTAATAACACTTTAACATTTAACTCTGATATACTTATTATTTTACCTACTACTTTCATCTTTGGCCTTCCTTACTTTTTATTCTTTTAATTTTATAAAGTTTTCAATAACTTTCTTAAAGCTTTTTGCACTTTTTTCTTTTCTAGTTACTCTTATCTTTTCTTCTTCTAATTCATCAATCTTTTTTAATGATTGGTTTGTAAGCATTTGTCTTGCAACATTTTCTGATGCAAAACTATTTTCTGTAGCAACTTTAATTTCATAAGATAAATACATTGCGATTATATTTATTAGTATTTCGTTTATGTTTCCTTCTATTGCAAAATCTTCTTTATGCGATTTTGTTTTGTATTTTTCTTCTTCTATTGGCAATATCTTTCTTTTTACTAATTCTATTTTACTTATATTATAATAGTGGTTATATATTAAATTCATTTCGCTAATTTTATTATTTGCAATTTTATCATATATTATGTCTTCTATTTGTTTTGTATTTTCTAAATATTCCTCTTTAGTAAGAGCTAGAAGCACATTCTTTTTCTCGTTTAATATTTTTTTTCCTATTATTATTTTGTCACTTGTTTCATCTTCTTTTGCTACTTTATTTACATTAGAATTAAAATTGCCACAAAAACCTAAATCATTTCCAATGTATATGTTTAAGGTTTTTTGTTTTTTGTCTAACTTTAACATTTTTTTGTCTAATATTAAATTTCTGTTATTTAGAATATTATCAACAAAATCCATTAATCCCTTTTCATATGCAAAATATTTTTCTGCTCTACGCCTTGCTTTATCCACTTTTAACAATGAATGAAAATTCATTACTTTTACTACACTTTTAATTTTCATTTGTTTTTCCTTTCTAATTTATAATTTCAGTAAATTTCTTTATTATTTCTTTATTTGATAATGGCGTAAATTTTGGTTGATTTAAAGCTTCTTGTATTTGTTGTCCTAATTTCATTTTGTTTCTTAACTCTTCCGTCATTTCATCCATATTTGCAAGTTCATATACTTCTTTTGTTTCTAAATAACTTAAAAATGTCCTCCTTACTTTTGCTCCTAATTTTTTTATTTCTGGTTTTTGAACTGCTCCTCCTAATCTCGAAACAGAATTTCTATAATTTATTGCTGGCTTATTTCCTTTTGCAAACTCTTTCTCTGAAAGAACTATTTGTCCATCTGTTATTGAGATAATATTTGTAGAAATATAATCTGTTATATCTCCACCTTTTGTTTCTACTATTGGAAGTATTGTTATTGAACCACCATTTTTATATTGACAACCCTTTTCTAGTAATCTTGCGTGTAAATAAAATATATCTGCTGGATATGCTTCTCTTCCTGGTGTTTTTCCTGATACTAAACTTATTTCTCTATATGTGTCTGCATGTTTTTTTAGGTCATCTATTATTACTATTACATCTTTTTTTTCTTTTAAATATTCTTCTGCGATTGAAAGTCCAACAAAAGGAATTAAACTTACTACTGGTTGTTTATCATCATTTGTTGCCACTACCATTGTTGTGTACGAAAGCGCTCCTCTTTTTAAAAATTCATTATATATTGTTTTTATTTCTTTTTTTGTTTTGCCTACTGCAATATATATACATATTATATCATTTTCATTGCTCATTCTTTCTGAACCTTGATTTACTATAGTATCTAATGCTATTTGGGTTTTTCCTGTTTTTTTGTCTCCTATTATTAATTGTCTTTGTCCTTTTCCTATTGGGTATATTAAATCTATTCCTGCTATACCTGTAAGCATTGGTCTATTTACTTCTCTACGATCCATTATTGGAATAGTATCATTTTCTATATTTATATATTTTATTTTTTCAAATACTTTTCCAGATAATAAATCTGTTCCAAATATATCTACTATTCTTCCTATTGCTTCTTCTGCAAATATAGCTTTGAATGGCTCCCCTGTTGTTTTTACTATGTCTCCTATTTTTATTGGTTCATATTCTCTTACAACTGCAACTGTAACAGAGTTTTCGTTTATTTGGTTTACATATCCCATCCCTTTTTCCCAAATAATTACTTTTTCAAAGTATTTTACATTTTCTAGACCATATACTTCTATTATATAGTCTTTTACTTTTATAACAGTCCCTGAATCAAAAACATTTTCGTTATTTTTTATCTGTTCCACTTTTTCATTTACTAAATCTTCTATATGTGTACTCACTCTTGAGTTCTCCTTTCACTTTTCTAAATACTATAATCATACATTTTGCCTTTGTAGTGTATTATTACTCCTTCAGACATATTTTTATAGAATCTAGTTTTTATGTTTTCTCCTAAGTTATTATAATTTAATGTTTCATCTCCTACATATACATAAATTATTGGATCATTCTTTTTTATTTTTTCGTCTATTACTTTTAATAATTTTAGTACATCTAATTTTTTGTTTTTAAAGTTTTTCTCTAGTTCAATTATCTTATCTTCATCTGGCTTTATTGCTTCAGATATAATTTTGTATTGGTCTTCTTCTGATAGTGTAAGAAGTTTATAGGTTGTTTCTGTTGTAAATTGTTTTCTAAATTTTACAAGTATATTATATTTTTTAGTCTCACTTTCTGTGTTCTTATGTTTATTAATAAAATCTTTAATTGTTTTTTCATTGTCAACTTGGAATTTCTTTTTTAGTTCTTTGTAGTTGCTAAAAAATGATTCTTCTCTTAGATGTGGTGTAGGTATATCATAGGTCATTTCTTTTTCTTTCATTTTATTTTTGTAATTTCTCATTTCTTCTAATTTCTTTTCTATTTCTGAACTAAAAATTGTTTCTGTTAATGTTTCTTCAGTGTCATCTTCTAATTTTATCTGTTCTGTTTTTTCTTTTATTTTTTGTAACCTAGATTCCTCTAAAACTTCAGTTCTGAGTTTTTCTAATTCTTCTTTTTTTTCATCAATTAAGTAATTATATTCTTGTAATTTTCCTATAAAATATAGTTTTACTTTTTGATTTACTCTTTTTATTATATTTTTAAATATAAAGAATGAAAAACCAATCATTATAACTACTACTATTATCGTTGGTAATGTTAAATCTATCATAATTCACCTTCTATATAGCTAATGGATTATAGAAAAGTAATAAAAATACAAATGCAAATAACAATAATAAGAATATTGCTAAAATTATTAGTACCGTCATTACAGCTTGTACTATATCACTTTTTGTTTCTGGGTTTCTCCCAACTGCTTCTGCTACTTTAGAGCCTAAAATTCCAATTCCTATTCCCAATCCTAAAAACATAAGACCAATCATTACTCCTATTGCATTTAAAGTCGCTACTAATATATTTTCCATTTTTTCCTCCTTTTTTTCTATTAATTTTTAATTTTCGCTTGTACATCAAGATTTATTGAACTACCATTATATACTGCGTTTTCTAGTCTAATTATTATTTCGCTTCCATATTGATAGGTAAAACTACTTGTCCAACCACTTGATGATGTTGATGAACTAATGCTTACACTTTTTCTATCTATTTCAGCTCCGTCAACATATAAAACTACATCTGCTGAGTCTAAAATATAATTAGAGTCCATTTTTAAGTTAAAGTAAATATTTGATGAGCTTATTCTTGTAATAGAAATGCTTGTTGAAATTTTTTGTGTCCTTACAATAAGTGTATCTTCTATATATTCGCTTATTGTGCCATCACTATTTATTTCTCTTACTCCCATTGTTATAGTATAATCAGTATTTGGTGATAAGCCTGTTATTGTATAGCTTGTTTCTGCTTTATTTAATGCTATTGTTTGGCTTGTATTACCATCTAAATTTATATATACCGTTTGATATTTACTTTCTGGGTCTGTTATATTATAATATACTGTTATGGTTGAAGAAGTTGTGGATGCGCTTCTTAAACTAACATTTTTCTCTAATGCTGTATTGTTTGTTCCACTTGAACTACTGCTTCCCGAATAGCTTCCAGAACTACTATCTCCACTACTTTCTCCTATATTACCATTTATTATTATTTGAGAACTATTATCTGTTGATGATGTGGTTGATGACGAACTTGATGAGCTTATTTGACCACCTGTTGATGTTACAGTTGATTCTGAATTTTCGTCTGTTTCACTATCTGCTACCTCTATACTGTCTTCATATAAATTTGTACTTCCTATTATTTTTGTTAAATCTATTTCTTCATCTCCAAATATTAATTTTTCATTAGCCACATCAAATGTGAATGATGGTGTTATAAGTGTTATCGCATTTATTGTTTTTGCATTTATTTCATTATTTAATAATAAAGTATTCCCAGCTTTGTCTAAAATTATTATTAAATATCTTTTTGTTTCTATTGTTCCTTGATCATTACTAATATCATCTGAAAGAATCAAGTATTTACGGTCATCTAGCTTATAGAATCTATCTTCTGCAAAATTTAAAAATTCTGATTGACCCGAAATTGTTTCTACACTTGCATCTGCAAATACTTGATACATCTTTCCATATAGAGTTACTTTTCCAGATGATTTATTATATGTAACAGTTTTTTCACCAACATTATATGTATTTCCATCATTTGCTTTTATATAATAATTCCCATCCCATTTTGATTGCATCGTACCACCATCATCTATTGTAATAGGTACATTTTCTGAATCATAGACAAATGTATTAGCTTCAATTTCATATACTGTTCTATCAATTCCTGTAACATATACTAAACATCCTATAAGCAATATAATTATTATTACAATAACAATTGCAAATACTGTAAAATTTATTTTATTACCTGATGTTAATTTTCTCAATTTTACACTCTCCTTTCATTTCCCCTTTTTTTGCTTAGCAAGTAGAACAAGGTCCTATTGTTATTATGGTCTATGATTCTAAGTATACATATTCAATTGTAAGTGTTTCAATTAATTCTCCGTCTTTGAAGAATTGTAATTCTAGATAATAAGTTCCATAACTTGATAATGTCTCATCTATTGTATATGAATAGTATGTTTCTGATCCTGATGTTATTTGTGTTGGTATAAAGTCTGCTGTTCCGTTTTTTGAATATCCTGATGTGTTGTATATAGAATATGTCACTTGATCTATTTCAGATAATTGATAACTGTTACTAAATAATAGGTCTATTTTACTTGTGTTTGTTGAATTTTTATTTGCTGTAACTGTTCCAAGTGATATACCATATTCATTTACTGCTGAAACAGTATATGATTTATTGTATATTGAATATTGGTCTTCATCTCCACTGTTTGATCTATCTGTTTTTGTTTTTACTAATATTGTATATTCTTGTGAATTGTCTGCATCATTTAATGTAAATGTTTGATTTAGTGTGTTTACTGAAAATGTTTGACCCACATATTCCTCTGGTGTAACGTCTTCCATGTTTCCATTAAATATTTGTACTTCAAATGTATCTCCTACAACTACTTTATCATCATCATATATAACTACCTTAAATTGAATTTTGTTATTTTCCTCTCTTGTTCCACTTATAGCTATTGTTGGATTTGATAAAGTGCTAAACTTAAATTCATATTCTTGTGTTCCTAGTTCTAATGTTTCTTGCCCTCCATCTAAAGTTGTATATTCGGCAATTGGTATTATTTCTATTTTGTATGTGTCACCAAATACAAACTCTGAACCTGGATTAATTGAAATATTTTTTGTCATTGTACTATTGAATATTAGGTCATTTTCTATTCCACTCATTACTTCTGTATATGTTCCATCATCATCTAAGTGATATAGTTTATATTCTATTCTATCGAAACCTGTTGTTCTTTCTAGTGTATAACTAACACTAATATATTTTTCTTCATATGATACAGGGTTATATTCTACCTGTATATCATCTATACCTACATCAGCAAGTGTTGAGAAGTAATATGATCTACCTGAAACTTTGTAATCTAAATCATATAAGTATTCTTCTTTTTCGTTTCCGTCGTCATCTACCAGAATTGTTCTAAATTTTATAAAATAGTAAGATGTTGGCACTAAGTCTGTAATTTCTATTATGTCATCAAAGTCATCTACTGCTAATTCTATTGTTTTTACAAATGTTTCTTCTTTATATTCACTATCTGTTTGATATAAATCTATATAGATTTTATTGTCTTTTATATTTGCTGAATCATCTACTAATAGTGTTGCTTTGATTGATACCTTATCTAGTTCTGTGGTGATTTGCCATTCACTATTTGAATCTAATAAGCTTATTCCTGGTATTATTTGGTCAAAATAGATTGTACTATCACCTATACATGTTACTTTTTCTTGTGCTACTTCTTTTTGCAATACCACATTTCCTTGGTATAAAAATCCTTCACTACTATATGTTAGTTCTACAGATGATGTATATCCTGTTATAGCATTTGTTAATCGCATTATATTATCGCTTCTTACTGAATTATACATATTTCCCATTGCTTCTGTATCTGGTATTAAGTTTGATGCAGCATTTACACTATAATAGTATACTTGCTCTCCAGATTGCTCATATGCTCGTTGTATTGTTATATAATCTGAAGTTAATTCAAATCCTACAATTCCTGTGTCGTAGTATGCATATACGTTTACTTGTACTGTTTGTTTTAAAAGTTCGCCTAAATCATTGTAACTAATACTTATGATGTTATTTGATGGTACTTCTTGTATGTCTGTTACATATACTTTACTTGTATTATTTACTGCTTGTAATTCTACTTTAACACCTGTTACATAGTCCATTACGCCATTATCATTAAGGCTTATAGATAGTTTTGTTGTGTCATAGCTTATAGAATATGTTAGCCCACTAATTGAATTTGTGCCTTCAAAGTATTGGGTTAAAATTTCTGTGTCTTCTGCTCCGTCTTGCTTTACTAAACATGTTGTCCAAGTTAATGTAAGTGTTCCTGCTGACAAATTGTCAAATGTTACTACTTCTGTATTGCCTTCTGATGTTGTGTAAAGGTTTTTCTGAGATACCGTGGCAGTACCTATTTTTGCAGTTACTTGATTATTGTTTTCTACTGCACTATCTACATCATTAAATGTATATCTAAATGTTATTGATGTTGCTGTTGATGTTGTTGGATACCAATATAATGTTGCTTCTTGTTTTTGTGGTGTTTGTGTAGCTGATTTCAGCACTACATTTTCATCGTACGGATATTTTGTTTCTGCTACTCCGTCATTATTTAAGTCTAGATACATTTCGTAAGTAAAGTAATATGAATTTCCTCTTCTTAGTGCATCTGTATCTGTTATGCTTGATGATGTTCCATCTTCCACATTAAATACTGCTGATGGAATTGTTCCATCACTACCAACTGATAATTTTATTTCAGCTATTAATTCACCTGTATTTGCATCATATGCTCTATATATTACTGTTCTTGCATACATTCCACTGTTATCGTATACAGCTTTTACTGTGTATCCTACTATTGTGTCGTCATTTAAATCATCTCTTGGTGATTCTTGTGAATAATTTCTTACTGGTGTTACTGTTACCGCATTGTCTGTGTCTGTTGGTAAGTCTGGCATATAGCCATTTGTTTGTATTACATATACATTATCTATAAGTGGTAAAGTATTTGGATAACTTGTATAATCATATGCATTTGTTACTGTAATTGTATAATATGAGTCCTTAAAATCATCATTATCTGCATTGAAGAAGTCTGGTGTTATAGTTAGATAGTTATCCCACAATTCCTCTTTTAAATCACTTTCATATTCATCTAGGTTAGAGTCTACTAATGTTATTGTTCTTAGAGGAGAACCTGTTGGATATTCTCCATCTAATGTTTGTCCTGAATAAATACTTATTGTAATTCCTGTTAAAGTGCTTGGCTCTAAATCTCCTTGATCTGCACTTTCTGGTTGCAATTGGACAGTTACATTGAATGTATTTAAAACATCGTCTGTTATTTGATTAAATTCAACTGTCATATTGCTAGGAGTTTCAGTTTGAACAACAAATCCTCCTATATAGCATTCATCTATTGCTGCATTTCCGTCTTGTAAATCTACTGTTGCATATACAGCAAAATTGTATGTTTCGTTTGATCTTAAATTATTTATATCAACTGGAATATTATAGCTTCCACTAGATGTAAATGATTTTATGCTTCCTGTTGAGTCTGTATATGTTATTACAAATTCTTCACTGCTTACGTCTATTGTGTTTCCACTATCTTCTATTATTATTGTTCCTTCTATTTTTTCAAATGTAACTTCTATTTCTTCAAATCTAACTGTTGGGAACTCAACCCCATCCATTGTGAATACGTCACTAAGTTCACTTTCATATTGAATATATTTTTCATTGTCATAGAATTCTACAACTACTTTAAAATAATATCCTACATTTCTTAAAATTGTATCGTTATCTATTTCTAGTGTAGTTGATGTTGTTGATGATTCTATTGTTTTTACTGGTTCTCCATCAGTACTTCTTGTATCATATATTTCAAAAGTATAACCTTGAATTCCTCCATCAGGGTCTTGTACATTAGTTAAACTTAATTCAAATTTCCCATTCCTTTTGTCTATTTGATATGTTGCTCCTGTAAGTGTTGGTGTTTGTTTTAAAGTTGTAAGTGTTATAGCTTCTAAGTTTGAATTTGAAAGTATTTGTCCATCATATAATATGTTTGATAGTGCTATGTCGTATTCTGTATTTGAGTCTAACCCTGTAAATTCAAGTAATTGTTTTGTATCTGAACTTGCGTCTACTGTTATTTGTACTGTTCTTGTTTCTAATACTATTCCTGATGTATTAGATATTGTGACATCAACACTGCTTATTTCACAGTCACTATCTATTACTAGTGCTACTCCAATTGAACTGTCTGTTAATACATCCTTTTCTACTTCTATTCCTAGTGTAGATGTTCTAAATATTTTATAGATAAAGTTCTTAGTGTATGTTGTTTCATCAATTGAATAGCTTGCTTCTACTACTAAAGTATATTCTGTGTCTGGAGTTAAACTTGATACTTCTATTTGCACATCATATACTCCTAGAGTTTCAGTATATTGATATACTTGCTTTCCAGTTGAATTATTTAGTACATATATATTTGTATCTGATACTAATGTATTATCTTCATCTTCTATTGATATAGATACATCAAATCCTATTGATGATACACTCATTGATTCTACTGTATAACTTGGTGCTTCTGTTACTGAAACTGAACTTCCAGAACTTATTATTGTTGATTCATCATCAGTTTCTGTTACTGCTGATGTAGAACTACTATTTTCAGATGAATTGTCTGATGAACCTATATTTCCATTTATTACTGTTGTTTCAGAATTTGAAGTTGATGAACTATCAGATGAATCACTGCTTGTAACTGTTGAAGATCCATTATTAGTTATTGTTTCTTCAACTGCATCTTCATCGGTTGTTTCTTCTGTTGTTTCATCATCTTCATTTAGATCAACTATTGTAATATTATCATCTGAATCTATAACCATATTTTCTAAACTCATTTTGTTTTCACCAGATTTGCTTACTATTTTATTCCCTATGTCTATTCTTATATCATCTGGTAGGTCTATATAAGCATCTGAAGAAATTGTTTGATATGTTACTTCTTGATTATATATTTTTACTATCTCATTATCTAAGTATTCTATCTCTACATATCCACTTATTATATTTGGATCTGAGTTTCCAAATATTAGACTAATACTATCTGATATTATGATATATTTATTAGCATCTATTTTCCATATTAAATTAGTAAATCTCAATGTTGTATCAAGATTTGATATTGTATAACTTTCTCCTTGACTTTCTAAAATATCATTTGCCATTATATTATAATATGTTATTGGATTTTCATCTATATTCTCCAAATTTAATATTACACCATTTGTAAATGCACTTATTGAGCCATCTGAATAATGTATAAAATTAACTATATCTGCTATAACCTCTTCTCCCTCTGTATCATCAAACAATACTTTTGAATTATATTTGACTTTATATGTTTCATTAGAATTAAAATAATATCTACTTACATTTTGATCTGTTTCTGACATACTTTGTAATATATATCCAGAATCTGCAAATGCTTTACTATTTTCATTTTCGACTTTGAAAGTATTTAAAATTAGCACTCCTCCTAATATAACTCCTATTAATATGATAACAATAATATATTTTTTCATTATTTACCTCCAAAATGAATACACATACAAAAGCTAAAATAAGTGCTTTAAAACTTTGATATTTAAAATATTTTTGAAATAATAATTTTTGTTTGTTACAGTTGTTTTTTCTACTTTTTATACTTATCTTTTTGTATGCTTATATATTTTTCTTTTAGTTTTCATTTTCATTATATGACAAACAACGACATATTTCAAGAAAAAAAAAAAAATTTTTTTTGTAATTTTTAGCAAATATCAAAACAACATTATTTTTCTTGTTTTTTTTACGATTTATTATTTTTTTCAAAAATATATTTTCCATTTGGAATTTTATAATTTTCAAGTTCTGAATTCATAATCTCTTTTACTTGTACATTAATTTCGATTGTTCCATTTTCATTATATGTTATATCATTAAAACTATATGTTGCTATTGAATCCTCATTTTCATTATCTACTGACACTATATTCTGAGCAGTACTCCATATGCCTGTTAATTCTTCTTTTGCATAACTAGTTTCATCTGGATAATATGACATAGAATAATTTATTACATCATTTTCTTCATATAAACTAAATAATATTTTATTATATTCATCTTTCCATATATAATTTCCTAAAAATGATTCATTATATCCACTTTCAATTTCTTGATTTGTTGAGTTATTTATTTTTTCATTTTCTGCTATATTTATTATTTCAACTTCATTTTCACTAACTTCATTTATCGTATTTTCATTGCTATCTTCTAGTATAGTATTATAATTAGTTCTTCCATTACCTACAAAAAATACTACAAATATTATAGCTACTATCAATACCATTAAAATAATTGCAAAAAGCATCCAAAATGTTACATTTGTTTTTTTATTTTTCTTCATTTAAATCTATTCCTTTCTATTATTTTTCATTTTTATCTTATATCATATGTTTTATTTTTTCAATATTTTTATTCACTAATTATTTTCCTTATTAGCCTGAAGCTTTTTACTCATTTTGTTCTTCCTTCTATTAAATTACACTCAATTATTAGAAAATTTTTTTTCTTCAAAATAAAATATTTATTTTACTTTATATTGTAAAAACGAAAAGTTTCATATTGTTAGTCTATACAATAAAATATAAGCATTAGCTTTTACAACTGCTAATACTTAAAATTTATCTCTACAAATAAAATTATTTTTTATAACTATTTTTTTATACATCTCTTACTGTCAAATCATGTGGTGCCCCTTCTCTTATACTTGAAGGTGATACTAAAGTTAATATAGCTTTTTCGTGGAATTCTTGAATTGAACTAGAACCACAATTTGACATAGTTGATTTTATTTTCTTTATTGTTACTTCTAGATTATCTTTTAATGAGCCTGCATATGGTATATATGAATCTACACCTTCCACAAAAGATAACTTTTCACTTTCTGCTCCTAAGTCATATCTTTGCCAGCTTCTTGCTCTTTTAGATCCTTCTCCCCAATATTCTTTAACAAGTTCATTATTTAATTTTACTTTTGGTGTTGGGCTTTCATCAAATCTAGCAAAATATCTACCCATCATTACAAAATCACATCCCATTGCTAGTGCTAATGTAATATGATGGTCATAAACAATTCCTCCATCTGAACAAAGTGGAATATATATACCTGTTTTTTTAGCATATTCATCACGAGCTTTTACAACATCAATAATTGCTGATGCTTGTCCTCTTCCGATTCCTTTTGTTTCACGAGTGATACATATAGAACCTCCACCAATTCCTATTTTAATAAAGTCTGCACCTGCTTCTGCTAAATAATAGAATGCTTCTTGGCTAACAACATTTCCTGCACCTATTTTTACTTCGCCATTATATTTCTCATGTACCCATTCTATAACTTCTTTTTGCCATATAGAATATCCATCAGAAGAATCTAAACATAGGATATCTGCTCCTGCTTCTACTAATGCTGGTATTCTCTCTTCATAGTCTCTTGTATTGACACCCGCTCCTACTAAATAGCGTTGTTCTTTATCTTGAAGTGATAATGGATTTTCTTTGTGTTGTTCATAGTCTTTTCTAAATACTAATGAGTTTAAATTTCCATTTTCTTCTATAATTGGTAAACAATTTACTTTCTTTTCCCAAATAATATCATTTGCTTCTGATAATGTTAATCCTACTTTTGCATACACTAATTTTGATATAGGTGTCATTATATCTTCTACTTTTTTGTCTAAACTATCTCTTGATAATCGATAGTCTTTATTTGTAATAATTCCTAATAATTTTCCTGTTGATGTTCCATCTTCTGTAACTGGAATAGTTGTATGACTGCTTTCTGCTTTTATTTTTAATATGTCTTTTAATGTATTAGATGGTTTTAAGTTCCATTTGCTTTTTACAAATCCTGATTTTGTTTCTTTAACTCTTTTTACCATATCTGCTTGTTCTTGTACAGATTGTGACATATAGATAAAAGCTATTCCACCTTCTCTAGCTAATGCTACTCCCATTTTTTCTCCTGAAACAGATTGCATAATAGCTGATGTAAATGGTACATTTAAGTACATAGATGGTTCTTCTCCTATTTTGTATTTTACTAATGGTGTTTTTAGTGATATTTTATCTGGTGTACATTCTCTTGTTGTTAATCTTGGTATTAATAAGTATTCATCAAATGTTCTTGATGGTTCTTCTAAATATGTAGCCATTTTTTTCCTCCTTCTATTCTTTTCTTTTTTTTAAGTTATTCTATATTATATTACTTTTTTTCATATTTTGCAATTTTTTTAGCAAATTTTTTTGTTTCATTGAGTGTCTCATTGGGGACGTTTCTTTTTGAGACATTTTTAGAAAGGATGATGATTTTGGAGACGGAGCAAAAAATCATCTTCTTCTTGATAAACAGGTCTGATCAATAAAATTTTACTTTTTATGTTAATTGTAGTATAATATTTATAGTTACATAGTAACATCCTCGCTTCCACAGGAGGATTAAACAAAAGGAGGACCATAAAAATGGCAAAGTTAGTAATTAAATTCGGAAAGCAAGACATCTTGCTGAGCATTTCCGAAAATACTGCTCAGCACCTGTCGGAAGATGAGAGGGGAATTCTCGGAATCGAGAATTTCCTTGGGACAGAATACCTGAATAATATCGGATATTCAAAAGTCCCATATGGACAAAAGAGATTGTCCATATACACAGACAAAGGAAAGCTTATGTTTTCCTCTGTCGCTTGAAAAATGGAGTGCTTGTAAAAAGCACTCCTATTTTTTGCTCCATCCGTAAATTATATAATGATGATTTTTTGCTCCGTCCCCAAATCATCACCAAAATGTCTCAAAAAGAAACGTCCCCAATGAGACAAAAATGAAACATCTTTATTTTTAATCACATATAAACCTCTATATTATAAACCCTATTACTTCCATCCAACTTAATCTTATTTTCAACTTCTTCTCCATTTAATAACACTCTTTCCACTCCTGTATTTTTTTGATTTGCATTAATAATCTTTATATTATAAATACTTTCTTTCCATTTATATCTAATCATATACTCATTCCAATCTTTTGGAATACAAGGTAATATACTTAAATAGCCTTTTTCTATTTTTAAACCTAATATATATTCTATTCCAGCATCATAATACCAACTACTAGAACCCGTATACCAAGTCCAGCCACCTCTTCCAGCTAAATTTCCAGCTCCATATATATCTGCCGAAATAACATATGGCTCAACTTTATATTTGCTACTAGCATCTTTAGTTCTAGTATGTTCAATCGGATTTATCATACGATAAAATTCTAAAGCTTTATCACCAAATCCTAATAATGCTTCTGCAATAATAGCCCAACAACTAGCATGTGTGTATTGACCACCATTTTCTCTAACACCTGGCAAATATGCTTTTATATATCCTGGCTCCAACTTTCCTTTTTCAAAAGGAGGGTCTAATAATTTTATGATACCATTTTCATTATCTACTAAATGATTTTCTAAACTTTCCATAGAAATATATTTTTTGTCATTATCTCCTGCATTTGATATAACACTCCAGCTTTGAGCAATACTGTCAATTCTACATTCATCATTTTCCATACTTCCTAAAACATTTCCATCATCCATAAATGCTCTTTTATACCATCTACCATCCCAAGCTTTTGTATTTAAAGCTTTTTTTAATTGTATTTTTATTTCTTTCCATCTTGCACTTCTACTTTCAACCTCTTGGTTTTGTAATTCATTTGTATCATGTTGATTTTCATTTTCTGTTTTTAACTCTTCTCTTGTTTCTGAATCATTTGTTTTGTACTTCCCTTTTATCTCTTTTTGTTCCATCTTTTCACATATTGAAATAAACTTATCCAAAATATTATACAAGAAAAATCCTAACCATACACTTTCACCTTTTCCTTTATTTCCTACTGTACTAAATCCATCATTCCAGTCCCCACTACCTATTTTAGGTAAGCCATTTTCTCCAAAGTTAAAACTTTTTTCTATTGCTCTAACACAATGTAGATAAATACTTTCTTGTTTATCACTTTGTAGATATTTATCATATTTTTCATCAGTTCCTTTTTCTAGTATTTCTCCTTTTAAATAAGGTGTTTCAATTTCCAGAATAGTATCATCTCCTGTAAAATAGATATATTCTAATACAAGATATGGCAACCATAGTAAATCATCCGAAAATCTTGTCCTAATTCCTCTTTCTGTTTCTTCATGCCACCAATGTTCTACATCTCCTTCTTCAAATTGATGTTTACTATGTTTTATAATTTGATTTTTCAAAAATTCTGGTGAAATATATTTTAATGCAATAGTATCTTGTAATTGGTCTCTAAATCCATAAGCCCCTCCTGATTGGTAATATCCACTTCTACCTAAAAGCCTACTTTCTAATGTCTGATAAATACACCAACCATTTAATAGTATATTTGTAGATTCTAGTGGAGTATATACTTGGAGTTTTCCTAATAATTCTTTCCAATTATTTTTCACACATTCTAATTCTTGCTTACAGTTTTGTATTTTACTATATTTATATGCTATATTTTTACAATCGATTATTGTTTCTTCTGCTCCTAGAATGAATGAAATTTCTTTATCTGAAAAGCTTTCTAATTCTACTGTTACTTCTAATACCATACAAGCATCTCTACCTATTGAATTACTATTGTTTAACTTAATTTTTCTAATACCGTCTGGATTAGACAATCCATTTTTTCCAAAGAAAAATTTTTTATCTCCTGTGTAACTTTTAATTTTTTCACTAGATGAAATATATAATTTTGTATTTTCTATTTCACTTGCATATATATTGTTTGCTATTAGAATATTACTATTTCTTTCAAATTTGATGTTAATATTTCCAGTAGTTTTATACTCATCTTCTCCTATTACTGGCTTGATATAATAATATAGTTTCAGATGTTTTTTATTAGGTGTTTTATTTTTTAAATTTAAAATTCCAATCTTACAACTATCTTCTCTTGGTACAAATACCTCTAACTCTTGCTCAATTCCTAAATTACTGTGCATGTATTTGCAATAACCAAATCCATATACAATATTATAATTTCTGTTATCTGGCATTGGATTTAATCCTAAAGACCATGTTTGCTTTGTTTCCATATCTTTTATATATATTATTTCTGAAGGAATATCTAAACTAGGATGATTATTCCAACTAGTTAGTCTATTTAATCTACTATTTTTGTACCAACTATATCCACCCATATTTTCTGTTACAACTGTTCCGAATTTATTATTTGCCATAATATGTGACCATACTGTTGGTAATCGCTTTTCACTATTTGTTCTTATCCAATATTCTTTTCCATCTTCTGAAAATCCACCATATTCATTATAATATTTTAAGTTTTCTGAATTTTTTAAAATATCAATATCTTCTGTATTTTCTTCTACAAATACATTTATATTTTCTTCTTCACTAATGTCTTTGTAATTTTCTATATAAGTTTCTTCTAATTCTTTTAAATTGTTTTCTAAATTTCCTTTTGCACAATCAATAGTAATCACAGATATAAGCTCTAAGAAAACAATATCCTTTTTTTCTATTTCTTTTTCATTTATTATAAAAATTCCACCTTTTATATTTTTCAAATATCCTATATGTTGGTTTAATATGGTAGACTCTATCTCTTCTCTTACAAAATTTTCATAACTATATTTTTCTTCGTCAATTATTACTATTTCTGTTTCTACATTTTTTGTTCTAAAATATTCATACGCTTTTAATACTTCTTTTAATCCATCAGAATCGTTTGCGTTTTTCATTTTTACTAAAATGATTGGTAAATCTCCTGATATACCATATTTCCATAAATCTTTTTGCTTGTAATTTTGTATATGTTTTATATTTTCTTTTTCTATACTTCTAATAGAGTTATCAAATATTATATAAGATAACATATTTTGATAAAGTTCTATATCTTTTCCTTTTATGTTTAGATATCTTGTTTCTGCTTCTACTCTTGCTTTTGATAAATCAAATTCATTTTTTACATTTTCAAATGATGTATATTTTTCTAAATTTTGAATAGCCTGTTCTTTTTCTTCTTCTACTGATAATATAAAATCAATTACTACTTTCTCTTGCTTTTTTATTTTTACTGTTCTTTTCATTGCTATTATTGGTTCTGTTACTAATCCTATTTTTTTAGAAAATGGTATAGAGTCTTTTACCATTTTAGGAATTTTTAAATTTCCTCTTCCTATAAACTTTTCCTCTTCTATTTCATATTCCAAGTCTCCTATTGCATTATCATTATCTGCATGTAATGTAGTTGCTAAATATATCTCTTTTTCTGCTATTTCTCTTCTTTTTCTTTTAACTATAAATGCTTCATCTTTTTCATAAAAATCATATACTAAAAATAAATTATTAAATGCTGGATGTGCATAATACTGCTCTTTTGGTGTTAAAACTGGTTCAAAGTATCCTGTTAATTCTATTATCTCCTCTTCATTACCTAAGTTTTCTAATGTAATCCTTCTTAATTCTACTGGTTCATTAGAGGCTACTGTTGTTTCTATTGTTGCTTTTAAATGACCATTCTTTATTTCTTGTACATTTCTATCTGGCATAAAACTAATTTGATATTGATTTTCATTTTCTATATTTTGTGAATAGCTTGAACTCATAATATATTTGTTTTTTATACTTTTCATATAAAATATAATACCTTGAGTATAATCATCTGTATTTTTAAAGTAATTGATACATGTGTTTTTATATTTGCTGACACCTTCTCCTTTTTGATTTGTTGCAATCATATAATTTTCATTAGAAATTACATTTCCTCTAATAATTTTTTCATCTATTTTTGTGTAATTTCTTTCAATATAATTCTCATAATCTTTATATGTTA
The DNA here is from genome assembly GCA_964449925.1 of uncultured Clostridium sp. Taxonomy (GTDB): domain Bacteria; phylum Bacillota; class Clostridia; order TANB77; family CAG-508; genus CAG-269. Next base: position 6,825 of record CAYVCM010000008.1, on the reverse strand, counting down.
GCTTTTCTATTTTTTCTTTATCTTCTTTTGCTATAATTGATTTTTCTGGCATTGTTTCTTGCAATAATATTGTAACAGCCTGTATTTCTGGGTTTTTTGTAAATCTTTTTTGTAGAATTTGATCATTTATAAGATTATTAATAGATAATAAAATAAGTCCTTGATGATGTGCCATATAAGTTTTTACAACTTCTGCATTTTTACCTTTTCTAACTCTTTCTGGTGTAAAATCTAAAGATTCATAAAATCCATATTTATTATACATTCCATATTTTTCTAAAAATTTTAAATTATTTATAACTTCTTTTGGAATATCTGTAATTGCTAAAATACTTCCATATGATGATATTACCATTTCATCTGCTAATCCTCTTTTTAATCCTAGCCATGGAATTCCAAATGCTTTATATTGATAATTAGATTGTAGGTCTTTTAAATTAAATGCTGATTCTGATACACCAAATGGTAAATGTAATTCTTCTGCATATTTAATCTGGCTCATTATCATAAATTTACAAGATTCATCTAATAAACTTCCTCTATATTTTGGAATATTAATATTTGGCATTAAATATTCAAATGCTGTTCCTGACCAAGATAGTAATCCCTTATATTTACCTAAAATTGTTAATGTTCTACTTAAATAATTCCAATGTTTTGATGGTATATCTTTTTTTGCTATTGCTACAATGCTTGCTTGTCTTGCCTCTGTTGCTAAAAGATCATAATATGAATCTGTTAGTGTATTTTCTTCTATATTATATCCTATGGAAAATATTTGATGTTCTGGGCTATATAAATAACTAAAATCTGTTTGTTTTATAATCCTTTCTATAATTTCTAGCATTTCTTGTATTTGCGTTTTTAATTTTATACTATCTTCTTCATTTAGTATATTTTTTTCTTTTTCAATATCTAATTCTTCTGATAACATATTTTCATAATTTACAAAATCTTGATTATTATTACCTTGTAAAATTTCTTCTATCTGTCTTAAAAATATTTGAGCAACATACAAATAGCCAATAAAATTCCCACTATCTACTGTTGAAATATATCTAGGTCTTAATGGCTCTTTTGTTTTTGTGTCATACCAATTGTATAAATGCCCATTCCATTTTTGTAAGCTATCTACTGAAGTTATTACTTTATATAATAAATTAATTGTTTGTGTTAAATTTTCATATTGTAAATCATAGCTTGATACAATTGCTAAAATTGATAATCCTATATTTGTTGAAGATGTTCTTGTAACTATTTTCTGTTTTCTATCCTCTTGATAATTATCTGGCATTAAATAATTATTTTCTTCAGTAATATACTGTTTAAAAAATTGCCAAGTTCTTTTTCCAATTTCTAAAACATATTCTACTTCTGATTTATTTAATTTTTCTATTGGTTTTATTTCTCTTTTTTCTTTGCTAATATACCACATTACAAATGGCATAAACATCCATAAAATTCCTAATATAGCTAAAATTATAAAATCTGCAAAGCTTTTACTTGTTAATGCAATCCCTATTGTTAGTATTCCAAAAGCAATATTAAACCACATTTGTTTTATATATGATAACACATTATTTTTTGCTTGCTTTTCTGCTTCTTCTGATGTTATCCATTCTAATAATTTTTTATGACTTATCCATTTTCGATAAAGTGTTTTTATTATAGAAATTAATGAAATATATGCTTTATATGGTAATACTCCAATAGTGATTAATATTCTTAGTAATATTCCTTTATAGCCTGATATTTTAGGAGAAAATTTCTTTTGCTTATGCTCACCTTCTTTTTTTGATAACATATTATTAAAAATTTCTAATATATAAGGCATAACAACTGCTAGTATGCTTATAAGTATAAAAGGATATATTTTAAAATTATATATTTTTCCAAGCAATATACATGTACTAAGCAAAAGCAAAGCCATTATTTCTATAAGACTTCTTCTTAAGTTGTCTAATATTTTGTATTTTGAAATAGAATTTAATGGATTTTCTATTTTTCCTACTTTACTATTTATCTTATTTTTTAGCCAACTAATAATTTGCCAATCTCCTCTTATCCATCTTGATAATCTATTCATAAAACTGTTATATTTTGTAGGATAACCATCCATTAGCATAATATCTGTTGCTAAGCCACAACGCAAGTAACATCCTTCTAATAAATCATGACTTAATACTGTATTTTCTGGTATAGCATTTTTTAATACTTTAGAAAATACTTTTAAATTATAAATACCTTTTCCTGTAAAAATCCCCTCTCCAAAATTGTCTTGGTATAAATCAGATATAGCATTTGTATATGAATCAATACCACCTGTTCCTGCAAATATTTGTGTAAAATATGTTTTGTATGAAATATCTAAGTTTATACCAATTCTTGGTTGTATTATTCCATGCCCTTCTACTACAATATTTTTTTCTTCATCAATAATTGGTTTATTTAATATATGTGCCATTGCACCTACTAATTCAAATGCAGAATTTAAAATTAATTCTGTGTCTGCATCTAATGTTATAATATATTGTATTTTAGGCAAACATTCTTTATATTCTTCTATTGTATTAACACGAAATCGATTTCTTTCATTTCCTAATAAATATTCATTAAATTGTGTGAGCATCCCTCTTTTTCGTTCCCAGCCAAGATATTTATTTTCCTTTTCATTCCATTCTCTTTTTCTATATATGAAATGAAATATAGGGAATGTATTTTCTTTTACATATTTTTTATTTAATTTTTCTGCTAAATTTATTCCTGTTTCTATAACTTCATTATCTGTTTGTTCCTCTTTTATATCACTTTCTGAACAATCTCCTAATAATGTAAAATATAGATTAGGAGATTTATTAGCTATATAATAAACTTCTAGTGCTTCCATTAATTCTTTTACTTTTTCTTTATCTTTAAGAATTGTTGGTATAACTACCATACATGCATTTTCTTTATCAATTCCTTTTGAAAAATCTAATTTAGGAATTGGTTTAGGTTTTATTATTTTACTTAAAATATATTGTATAACTTGTGTTACTATTTCTGATGATGGAATTAAAAAAATAAAAAAGCTTACTATATATATTATTGTATTTTGTGTATAGAGATTTAAAATACTAGAAAAAATAATAGATACTACTATTGATAAAATGTAATTTGTTGCTATATATAATTTTTGTTTTGTATTTTCTGCTAAATGCTTTGGAACTTTATAATGTAATTCTTGATATATTCTATTAATCCCTTTATCTATTAGATAATATCCTATATGTGCCTTTTTTTCATCATTTTGATTTTCTTTTGCTAATTGTAAAATCTTTCTCGCTATATATATTTCTGATATTTTTGTTTTTTTCGATATTTCTTTTATAACATTTCTATAACTATCTTTTGTGTTATTGTCCATTTTAGAATAGACTTCTGCTGGGTCTTGTTTTAAAATTTCTTCTACCCCATTTATTTTTTCAAAGATTTCTAAAAAATTAATTCTTTGTATTGTTTTTATACTTGTGATACTATTTCCCATAGTTACTTTTTTTACAGCAATATCAAAATGCTCTTTTTTAATAACTTCTTGTACACTAGTTCCTGTCATTTCTACAATTTCATCTAATACTTTTAGATAGCGATATCCCTTTTTTCCATATCTCTTTAAAATATATGACATATACTCAATAAATGGATATTTAACATCATTTAACAAATCTTTTTCTATATTTTTTAAATGATATATTTGATTATTTTCTTGTGGTATTTCTATAAGTTTTCGTACAATATTTTCTGCTTTCATTTTTTGTATTTGACTACTATATATTTTTTCACATATTTCTCTAATATTTTCAATAATTGCAATCCTAAGAAATATACCAATATTCCAAATTTCTTCCATACTTAGTGTCTTTTTTTCTTGATAACTGGCAAGATAGTCTTCTAGGTCTTCTTTATCTATTTTATTATCTGTGTAAGCTATAATTTCTCCTGCTAATACATATATTCTGGCAAATCCTTTGTATCTTCCATTAGCAATTCCAAGAAAATTTGTATATTTTTTTAATGTTAATTCTTTTTGTATTTGTTTTACATTTTCTTCTATTATATAAAAATTATCTAGTAACCATTCTCCTGCTGGATGTGTACTAATTCCTTGTTTTACCTGTTCATTTAATAATTGATATACGATTTTTATTGTTTCATAATTGTCTATTAATTGAGGAATTGGATATGTTTCTTTTGCTGATTTATTTTTTAGGTTATGGTTTGTAGCAATTTTTTGTAAATGCTTTTCTAATTGCTTTTTGTCTAGTATTGTTCCATCAATTTTTAATATTTTGTTTGTTTTCAAAAAAATTCCACTCCTTGCAAATATGTTTTACACATATTGTTTGCAAAGAGTGGATTTTTTATACTTTATTGTTATTTTTTTAACGTTCTAATTCATCATCTGATTTTTCTTGTTGCTGAGTTCTTGATTGGTAGTAGTCAGCAAAGTCTTCATAAGCTTCTTCCAAATCAGTATTTTCTGGTAACCCTACATATGTTCCTTCATTTTTCACATACTCTGTTCCATTAAAATCTGCATATTCTATATCTATTTCATATTTGGTAGAGTCAATTGTTCCTATTCCTGCTATTGTGGTATTATTTTCTGTATCCACTAAAATATATTCATCATCTATTTGGTCAGCTGCTATCCATTCTTCTCCATCTGGTAAATTACCCGTAACAAGTGGATTTTCTACATAAGATTTTTCTCCGTCTTCCAAAGTTATTTCTCTAATATGTCCTTCTCCTATGTTTTCACGCAAGATAATCCCTAAATCATCTTTATCAATTTTTTCTTCATCTGATAAATTTGCATTATATTGTTCTAAGATTTCATCAATAACATTTTCTAAATTTTCTTCTATTTCATTTGTATTTTCGCCTACTCCTTCTTTAAGTTCATCTATAAATTTTTCTCTATCTGTTTTTTCTTCTTCTAATCCTTGTTCTTCTGTTTCAACCGTTGGTTTATCAGGTTCAGTTGGTTCTTTTCCATCTCCAGAAGTTAACATGGCAACTCCAGCTGTTGTTATACCTATTGCTCCTAAAAATATAGCTATTCTTCTGCTCATTCTATTAAACAATGTTTTGTTTGCTTTTTCTGTTGCTTTTCTTTTTTCTTTTGAAGTAGGTTTTTCTCCTGTATTTTTTTCTACTTCTTTAAGAATTTTGTTACGTTCTATATTTCTATGATAATTCCATCTTTCTCTCCAATTATCTAATACTCCCATCTTTTTTCCTCCTTAGTTTACACTTGTATAATAATAAAATTCACTATATTTTACATCTTTATTTATATAATCTTTTTTATATAAACAAGTTTAATCATCTATATTATATCACAAAAAAATCTATTGTAAACTTTTCTTAATTATTTCTTTTATTTTTGACATAATTCTACTCTTTTGTATATATATATTCAACTTTTTTATCTTTATTCATACAATATATTAAGCAGAAATATACCTGCTAAAAAAGAAAGGATGATTTATAAATGGAAAATGAAAAAAAGCCATGCCAAATATTAGATATTGATGGTGTAATTTCAGGTGGAAAACAATTTGACCTAGACATCACTCTACCAGAAGACCATCGTGATGTCATTTATGGTGTTGTAAAAGATTGTTTTAAAGAACCTGTTGCAGATGCCGTTGTAAAATTAGTTGAAATTGTTTATGATTCTGGTAAGGAAGATCGTAGAGCAATTGGGCACACATTTACAGATTGTGAGGGGGAATTTGTTTTTGGCCCTTTATGTCCAGGAAAGCAATATGCTATTCAAATTTGGGTAAATGACACTAAAAAAATTAAAATTTGTGCCAAATGCCATCATGAAGGAAAATGTTTAAAAGGTGAAAAACATGAAAAATGTGATTGCTTTTTAGAGAAGAACAAATGTGATAACAAAGAAGATGAATGTTCAAAAAATCTTGAAAATTAATATTTATATGTACTAACTAAATTGTATAAATTATATACTAAAACATAGTGGGCTATTATTATTTATAACAATATTTAAAGCCCACTATTTTATAATTCTATGCAATCCCAATTTTTTTAGCCATAGTTCTTCCTCTTTTTGCCATTTTTCTTTTAGTGTTTTTTCCCATTTCTGTATACATCATTGCTACTCCTGTTACTAGTATTCCTCCTATTAACATACCTTTAACAAATTTCATAATGAATCATCCTCTCTAAAATTTTTTATTCTATTTTTTTATTATTTCTCTTTTTTTGATTTTTATACCATTTTATAATGGTATAAATTTCATGAATTGCAATTATTAGTAGAAATACTCCAAAACATTTTCTTAATATATTTACATCAATATTAATTGATATGTTTGCTCCTATAATAGCTCCAAATATTCCAAATATTGAAATTATAATGGCTGTTTGCAAAGCAATATTTTTATTTTTTAAATTTATAATAATTGCAATAATTGATGTTGGAATAAAAAAAATTAGGTTTGTGGCTTGGGCAATATGTTGTTCTATTCCTAATATAAATACAAGGAAAAAGATTAATATTGTTCCTCCTCCCATACCTGTACCACTAATAATTCCTGATAAAATACCAATAAAAATTTCAAACATAATAAAAACCTACTTTAAAAAATAGGTTTTCCATTTTTCTTATTTTTATTCAAATTCACACTAAAAGCCACTTAGGTGATGGTATTATATAAATTGAATAAATTCCTCGGCTCAATACAAATTTCAAGAACCTCTAAAATTTTTTTATGGCACCCTTTCACATCAAGCGCGAACATTTTCCATAAA
>CAYVCM010000007.1:6056-38430 GCA_964449925.1 uncultured Clostridium sp. | reverse complement strand
AAAGGAATAATACAATGGATAAAAATTATTATGAAATACTAGAAGTTGATAGAAATGCTTCACCTGAAGTAATAGAAAAAGCATACAAAACATTAGTAAAAAAATATCATCCTGACTTGCAAGATGATATGAATAAAAGCGCATCAGAAGAAATTTTAAAAAAAATTAATGAGGCATATGATACTTTAACAGACCCAACATTAAAATCTGCTTACGATGCAAAATTAGATGCTACAACAATATCACAAGAAAAATATAATGAAATGTATCAACAAAACCAAAATTTGAAAGATAGATTGCATAATTTACAACAACATATGAATCAAGCAAGAAATTATAATCAGAGTTCAAATTCTAATTATCAAAATTCCAATATTGATTATAATGCTGCTCAAAACACCCCCTCAAATACAGATCAAAATGAAGCACAACAAAGGTATAAAAGAGATTTGGAATATGAACAACAAATAAATCAGGCAAGACAAAAAGCTTATCATGATGCTTATATACAAGATTTGAAAAATAGAGGCTATAAGATAAGATACAAAAAAACATTTTCTGATTATGTGAAAGGTATAATATCAATTGCCATTGTAATTTTTGTTCTATATCTTGTATGGCACATACCATTTGTGCAAAACTACTTTATCGAATTATATCATTCAAATTCAGTAATTAGAATACTTGTAAATATTTTTAGGAACATATTTAATCAATAAAATATTAGTAAAAACAAGGAAACATTACAAATTTCCTTGTTCTTTTGTTTTTGTTCAAATTAGATTATATAATATTTTTAAACAACTTATTTTTCTTTATCTGTACACGAGCATATCGATCTAATATTAATATGATAGCAGTAAAAAATAAAAATATGATAAGCATTGCTATATTAATATTTATATTTTCAAAAATATTTTTTATATACATTAATAGCAATACAACTTCAATTGTCCATACATATTGGAATATTTTATTACTATTTTGTTTAAAAACTTCTAGTTCTGTACTCCAATTTATCTGTGGTTTTTTTATATCAACAATTAACATTAAATAACTATTAAGCATTCCTACTACCATACATATTAGTAATATTTCTGCAATTTGTATCCATGAAACAGCCATAAAAATAATCTTTATTGCTAATACCAAAATAATAGAAATTAATATATTTACTAAAAACTGTGGTATATTTTTTAATACAAATTGTTTATACAAATTTATTGGTATATATTTCATAAAAACAGCATTTTTACCTTGTCTAGATATGGCTGTAATAGAAATATTGCTAAAAGAATATATAATTTGTGCTATTCCAATTGCAATGCAAACACCTTCTAAGTTTAAATTTAGATTACTTATTAAATCATAAAGTTCTTGATTTTTTGCCATGGAAACAAATCTAAAAGTTATTGAAAAAATCATTATAGTTGTAATGATCACAAAAATAGGGTAAACCATCTGCATAAAAAATGTGGTATTTCCATACAAACTTTTTAAATCATTTTTTATATATGCTTTAAAAACCTTTTGCTGTTTACAAGTTTTTTCTAAATTAATAATTTTCTTTTCTTTTCTTTTATAATATTCCCTTGTTTTTAATATGTTTTGGATATATACTTTATTTCCTATAATAAGTAATATACTATACATTATTGCATATACTCCAATTACCTTCAATATATTAATAAAAACTTGATTTTGCTCTAAGATATTTATTATAGGATTAACAATTATCATAGTCTGATTTATATGTTGTAATATATTATCTGTATTTACTCCAATTTCTTCATAATTACCATTTGTTGAAATAATACTTTTTATAAATATTACCTCAAATAAAATAATTATACTAATAAAAATTAAAGTCATAACTGATTGAAATATATTTTTATTCTTTATTCCTTTTTTAATTTTTAAAACAATTAAAAAAACTATGTTTACAAAAATAGCTGGAAAAATTGGTAGTAACAAAAATACTAATATTATTGAAAAGTAATATGCATAACCAGCCATTGTTGCAGTACCATATAATATAAGTGGTATTACTAAAAATATACATTCTGTTATATACAATATATTTAATAATGTATGTATTCTAGATAATAACAACTCTCTTGGCTTTATTGGAAATATTAAAAAATTTTCTATATCTTTAGAAAAATATAATATATTCATACAAGATATAATTGATTGCATAAACATTATAATCATAATAATTACAAAAAGTGCATCTAAAAATATATATTCTTGTCCATAATCTTTTAGTATATCTAATATTTCTTTACTTAAATATGCAATTGCTATTATAACAATAAATATAAACCATACATAGATTGATTTTTTATTAATTTTTTTCTCTTTTTTATCAAATATCTTTAAATTTTCTAAAATATTCTTTGTTGATATTTTAGTTAATAATAATACATTTTTAATCATCTTTTATTATCTCCATAAACAATTCTTCTAGTGATGTATTCTCATGCATTTTTTTCTTTAAATCTTCTATTTTTCCTAAAAATAGTATTTCTCCTTTATTAATAATAGCTACTCTATCACATAAATTTTCTGCTACTTCTAATATATGTGTAGAAAAAAATACAGTTTTTCCATCTTTAACATATTCTTTCATCATCATTTTTAAATCATAAATTGCCTTAGGATCTAATCCAGTAATTGGTTCATCTAGTATCCAATTATTAGGATGATGCAATAATACACCTATAATAATAATTTTTTGCCTCATGCCATGTGAATAGCTTTCTATTTTTTCATTTAACGCATCATACATATCAAAAATCTCAGATAGTTTTTTTATTTCTTTTATTCTTTCTTCCTGTCCTACTTTATATATATCTGCTATAAAATTAAGATATTCTATGCCTTTTAAATTTAAAAACATATCTGGATTATCTGGAATAAATCCTATACTTTTTTTAGCTTCATATGGTTCTTTTTCTATGCTTTTACCATCAATTAAAATCTCTCCTTTATCTATTCCTAGAATACCTGTCATCATTTTTATAACAGTTGTTTTTCCTGCACCATTTGGACCCAGAAATCCTAAAATTTCTCCATTATTAACTTTCAGACTCAAATTGTCAATAATCTTTTGTCCTTTTACATAAGATTTTGTTATATTTTTTATTTCTATCATTTTTAAAAAACCTTTCTTTTATTATATAAGGAGAGAATATCACATTCTCTCCTTTTTATCAATATTTGATTTATATTTTTAAACTAAAGTTCAATTCGGAAAGATTCAATAGTTTTTGTTGTATTTTCACCATAGTTTAATACAACTCTTGAAAATCCTAGTAAGTCTATATCTTTTTGAGAACCATATCGACTATAATATTTAATCTCAATTTCTTTTGTTTCCCTTGGACTTACTATCAAATCTGTTGCACTAATCTCATGTGTATATGCTGAGTATTGAATACCATTATCATCTTCTATATACATGGCATCTATATCTTGTCCGTCATCTAATTGAATTGTACTTTCTGAACTATTTTGTACTTTTATCGTATATGTAGTGTACTCCATATACATATTTTCTTCTAAAACTTCAATTGTAATCCCATTTTTTTCTGTTGAATTATTTATTTCATTTCTGCCTACAAAACCACTAATATTTAATTTAAAAGTTCCGTCTTCTTGTTCTTCAACAGTTATATAATCTTGTTTTGAATTTTCTGTTGAATATTGTCCTGTCGCTAGAAAGTCCTCATCATATGTTACTCTATAAATATTGCTTATCCAACTTTCTACACTTGTATTTCTTGTTGTATCCAAAAATATTTGATTATAATATAATTCTTCAAAATTATTTTGTTCTGGGTACATTTCGTCTTTACATTCATCTGTAAGCATATTATATGCTTCTTCAATTTGCCCATTATTGCAATATTCTGCAAATAAATCTATAACTTCTATTTGTGACAGTTGATTATTAGAAAGTGATTCACCTGTAAGTGCAGAATAATCTTCGTCTACTGTAACTGTATTATATTCTTGTGTTGTATTAGAAGCTTGCGTTTGGGATTCTTCTTCCAATGCTTTTTCTAGCGTTTCTTCATTATCTACTTTTACCCAATAATTAACTAGTTGAATAATTAAAATTATTAATGCAATAATGCCAATTGTTATCCATATTGTCTTTCTGTTTTGGTTATACAATCTAACTAATCTGTTCATAAACTCCTCCTATTTAATCTATGCTAAATGACATTACAAAGTCTGTACCTTCTAGTAATTGCATGATAATTGTTAATTCTTTTTCTTCAGCAGCACTTCCTGAACCACTTCTTATCGGTATTTCATATATATATGTATTACCTTCAACATTTATATCAGCACTTGAAGTTATAGCAAGATTATAAGTAAAGAAATTATTATTTACATATTCTTTAAATTCATCTAATGTAGCAAAATTATTATTTCTAAATGTTTCATCTAATTGGGCATATGCATGACTATAATCTTTTGTATTTATCATTTGTAAAAATATATATGCGTTTGCTTGTACTTTTTGCTCATCAGATAAGTTGCTATAATTTTCTTCATAAGTATCTACTTTAATTGTATAATTATCTAAAAGTATTGTATAATCCATTACTCCTTTTGCCTTTACTATATAAGTATTATCATAATTATCCACTAATGTATACTCTCTATATTCGTCTTTTATTTCCACACTATATTCAGATAATACTGCTCCTTGAAGTATATCTTGATATTCTTCTAAATATTCTTGATAATCTTCAAATGTTGGAAATCTTATATTTTTATATTCTTCATCAATTATACTATAAGCTTCTTCTGGATTGCTAAATTCTTTTTCTACAAAATCTTCTAAGTATTTTCTACACATATCTTCATTTGAAACTTGTACATATTCAAATGAGTTATTTCCATTGCTAATAATTTCTGTTTCATCATCTTCTAAGTTTATTTGGTCTATGTCTTCATATTGATTTTCATTTAATTCTTCTATTTCACATGTTAAATTATATACATCTACTCTCACTATAAAATATTTTTCGGAAACATCTGAAGAATCTTCAGATGTTATTTTACCATATGCAGAATATGTCATTATCCTATCTCCTTGTAGGAAATTCATTTTTTTTGCTATAAAATTTTCATCAAAATAATTTTGTATTGCTTGCTCAACAGAGAAAAATTCTGTTGGGTCGTTTAATTCTTCTTGGTAATATTCTACACTTAAATCTGCTTCAGGAAAATATTCATCTGTTCCATCTTCATTTTCTTTTATTGTTCCCTCTGTACTATCTGTTTCATTATCTACTAATACTATAGCTATTACACAAGCTATGAGCATAATGAAAACAATTATAGCTATAATTATTATTAACTTTTTAGTTTTATCCATAACTTCCTCCTTTTATGGTTTAGTAACTGTAATTGAATATTGGAAACTAGCAGGATTACAACTTTTTATCTCACTTTGTATTGCAGTATCACTTCCACAATCATAAGATTGATTATTTCCTGCATATATAGCTGTATGGCTAGATGGATTCAATAGTATATCTCCTGCTTGAGCTTCTGAGCCTGATTTTATTGTCCAACCTTTTCTTACTGCTAAAGTATATAATGTTTGTGTAGTTTGCTGAGCTCCAGCTAATTCTGTGTATCCGTATTCATAAAGTACCCAACTAACAAAACTACTACAATCAACAACCTTATCTGAATTTTCATCTATAGGTATACTCTTATTATATGCCATGCTATATCTATAGCCATTTGTTCTTAAGTAATCATGACATTGTTTTGCAATAGATACTATATCACTACCACTAAATGATGTTACATTTATTCCCGCTGCATTAAACATTTGTGTCATATAATCACATGTATCTTCAATCCAATCATCTGGTGGCACACAGTACATATGTGAACCTTCTGGATTTCCTCTTGCTATAGAATCAACTGTATATTGATCATTTGTAAAATATTCCTCACTTATTAAGCTAAAAAATGCTTCTATTGAGTTTTCCATTGTACTATAGCTATTCCAATTTCCTTGCCCACCATTAGAAATACTAAACATGTTATTTCCACCAATTGCTACATTAGTTCCCGCACTACTTTCTGTTATAGAAACTGCTGCAGCAAATACTGCGTTTACATTATATTTTTCTTGACACTCTAAGAAATAATATGCATATTCTTGAAGTACCTCATCTCTACTATACCATGAAAATGCTTGTTTTAAAGTATCCAAATCTGTAATAACAATATCTTGTGATGACTTTGTAGTATCTACTATATAATCATCGCTACCAACTGATGTCAAACTTCCTGAATAAAATAAAGTATCAAAGTCAAATTCTGTAACACCATAATCTTTTCCAGTAGCTTTATATAATAAATATTTTGTTAAGTCCACAAAAGTATCAGCTGTTGATTCATTTCCTTCTAATAAGTCAAATAACCATTGTGGTGCATCTAAAATAGTATGCTTTGCCCTAAGATTACTTAATAGAATTGTAACAAAGTTAGGTTCGTCAGAATTTTTATCTGTTTTTTCTTGTGGTTCTGCATCAGCTCCTTTAACATACTCACTTTTTTCTGTTGTATTAGTAATTGTTTCTGAGATTTCAAAAACCCCATCCCATACATGACATTCTACACTAACAACATCAGAACTTACATCTGCCAGTTCTCTTTCCGAGGATACTTGCATAGCCTTTTCGACTGCAAACTGTTTAGCATCTCCATTTCTATCTGTATAGATAGTTTCGTAATCACTTCCATAATCTACATCATCTATACTAGAAGTATCTGTCGACTCACTAACTTTTTGAAATGACGAGTATGTATAGTCTTGTTCATAATCTACAATCCATACATCTGCTTTTGTTAATGCAATATCTAAGGTGTTTGTTGTTGTTACTGTTGTTACTGTTGTTTGACATACTGTATCATATTCTACAGGATCAAAGTTGCTTCTACTATATTGTACACGGCTATTATAAGTATTGCCATCTTCAGATGTCCTTTCGTATTGTACTTCTACTGTTGTATTTACTGTTTGTACTTTTTCTCTTCTTGTATAATCATATGTATCTACTTTAGTATGAACATTTAAATTATCATGTATTGTAATTTCTATTTCACTGTCATATACCAAATCAGCCAATTCCATTACAAAATCTTTATCTTCTGTAAGAACTAATAATACCCATAAATAATCAAAAGGCATCGTATATCCACTAACAAAATCTTGATAATTAATTTTTTGTGTTGTTGCACTATATGTTACACTTTGAGATGCACTTACTTCTGCATCAGTTGTTTCTACTGTCTCTACTGTTTCTGTATAAGTTGCGACAACTGCATAATATGTTGTTTCTCCATCACTTTCAACGCCTGTACTCTCTACAACAACAGTTGATGATGTTGTTGACAATCTAGCTTCTACTTCTTCAATTTCTTCATCTGTTAAAAATCTTGTAGGGCTTCCAGATTGCCATCCCCAACCTAAATATCCGAGGGGTTCCTCCACATGCTGTATTTCCAGCTGCTTCTTGCCAAGCAACCCATTCTGATAATGATTGAATTTTAATTTCTCCAACATTATCCATTACTTCGCCTTCACCATCACCATCAATATCTCCTATATATATACCAACATGTCCATAAATGTTAGCTCCACCGTTATAAGAAGCACTACCTGTTCCATACACAGCTGCACCAATTGGAATATTATCCATATCTGTTGATACACATGTAGCTTGAAAAGCTTGATAAGCACCTTCATAACCAACATCTGGTAATCCAGCAGCAGCATAGACTTGTCTTACCCATGCTTGGCATAAACCAGAACCTGGTGATGATTGTGCATTATATGAGGCAAGCGCTGCTGTAACAATTGCTTCCGAAATGTCTGTCCATTGGTTATCTCCTGAATAATCTAATGTAGTAGTTGCTGTTGATGTTCTCGTTGTACTAGCTTCTAATGTAAAATGAGTTAATAGATTATTTAATACACTGTCACTACCTGTAATATTATATTCTTCTATCCAATTATAAAAAGTATCATAATCTACATATGTCATTGTTTGGGTTGTTCCATCACTTTGTGCTCTTTTAAACTTAATAATTCCTTGAACCTCATTGGAATCTACATCTGCAAAAACAGAATCCCAGTCAATTTCTTCATCAGGATTTTCTCGTAAATCTGGATAATTGGTAACAATTTCTGCATTCATTAATTTAGCTAATTCTTCTGCACTATCTAAATATACTGATACCCTACTATGCTCAGATATTAATGTATCCCATGTTTCTTGTGCTGTCATATTGGTATTAATAGATCCATCAGAACCTATTGAAGTATTTCCTGAATATTCACTAGCAACAAACTGTGTATTAGACCAATCATCTGCCTTAAAAGTACCATCTTCTTTTTTTACATTATATACTGCTGCTGTTAATATTATAATGACAAGAGAAAGAGCAACTATTCCAAAATTTAAAAATCGCTTAGACATTCTTCTAATTTGATTTCTAATTCTATTTTTTAATTCTTCATCCATATTATTCTCCTATTATTTTTATATATTTATATGATATATATAATGAAAACTATATGATTACCAGTTTTTAATATTTATATAATCATATAGTTTTCTTCTTTACCTACTGTATACCTTTCATCGTTGAGTCTAATTTTTTGGTCCATTTAGCAATATTTTCTGCTTTTTCTTTAGCTTTACTTTCAGATGCACCGCTCACTTTGAAACTGTTCTACATACCCTTGTTTTATGTCACTTCTATCTTTTGGCTTTTGTCCCGTTATGTCTCCATATTTACCATGTGCATCATGTGCCACTAATGCATCTTTAAAGGAAATCTTTTCATTTTTTTGTAATTGTTCTAGTGCCGCAATATCTTTCGCACTATCAACACCATTCTCTAAATATTTATCAATTGTTCCATCTTCATATAATTCCTTTGTTCTTTCTGCTCCTAAGTTTGCCTCAAGTTTTGCTCTTTTATCATTATCTTTTTTCCAGTTCTTTTTATTTTCTTCTGCTATATGTTTATAATAATCATCTCCCCAAAAAGCTCTCTCTCTTGCAATTTGTTCTGCTGTTTTTGTGTTTGATCTGTCTACTTTAATTGTTGAAGCTCCTAAAGCTGCTCCTGCTACTGCTCCTCCTGCCGCAAAGCTTGCTGCTCTACTTGGGTCCCCTGTTGCTATACCAATAGTTGCTCCTGCTACTGCTGCTGTTGTACCTAGTGCTGCTCCTGCTGTATATTTTGCTCCTTTTCTAACAACTTTTGGAATCGCTTTTAATATTTTTCTACCAGTTTGTCTTGCTGTTAAATTTGCTACTCTACCTATTCCAACTAAAGTTCCTATATCAGCCGCATGTTTTTCTTTCTTTTTATCCTTAGTAGATTGGTTTTCTTTACCTAATAGAGCTCTTTGTTCATCTGTTAATTCACTTTCATCAATTTGTCCATCTGCTAATTGTTCTTCTAATGCTTCTCTTTGCATTCTAATATTTGTGTCTTCAAGACCATTAGTATCTTCATCATCTTCAGAATCTACTTCAGAACCTGTATTATTCCCTTGTAATAGCATTCTTTGTTCATCTGTTAATTCACTTTCATCAATTTGTCCATCTGCTAGTTGTTCTTCCAAAGCCTCTCTTTCCATTCTAGTTATAGGGTCTTCGTCACTACCCATGGCTGCATCTGCAGCTGAAGGTCCACCACTAGCCATATTAGAATCACTACTGTTACCATCATCATCACTACTATCATCGTCATCACTGCTTGCTTTATAATTTAGTCTAGGTGTTGAGTTATCACTTCCATTTCCTGACAGACTTTTTCCTCCTCCACTTTCTCCGTCTTTTTTTGGAGGTTTATGCAAAAGTTTTTGTAATCCTGAATTTAATAATGTTGCTCCTGCTACTGCTCCTGCCGCTGAACCTGGTGTTGTAGCTTTTTCAAATCCAAATAAACTACGCATTAATTTTTCTGCCGGAATCATAAATCCAATGCAAACCAAAGCATAAATAACATTTGTAGAAACTAGCTCATATGCAGAAGTAACTAATATAGTATATAACAATAAATGTAATGGTTGTAATAGTAGATTAAATATATATTCTTTTAACCACTTGTTAAATCCTTGCGCTTGTCCATCACTAATCTTATCAATAGGATATGTTAAAGCTACTAATGGTGCTATCATTGTTAGGAAAGCCATATATAGTACCCTTCTTAAGTATACATATGTAAAATAAACTGTAAACAATACTAAAACTACATAACATAAACCATATCCGACGAAATCCATATCTCCATAACTAACTTGCGCCTTTAATCTTAACAATCCCATCAAATTAGTGGGCCATATAATTTGATCATCTTCAATAAATTCTGACATACCAAGGCTTTCTAGTTTTTCTGATATTTTTCCGTCATCATCATCTTCTAATATTGTAATGTAATCAAATCCTTCTAAATGTCCATATGATCCATCAGCATCCTCATCTTCTATTGCACTCTCTATATCGGCAGCACTAGTTGTAGTTTTTATAATATCATTAAATGATTCAACAATTGAAACAGAAAATGCCATAATATAGTGTAGAAAAAATAATAAACATACACCAACAACCCAATCAATTAGCATTTGTTTGTATTTTGCTTTTTCTTGTGATACAGATGCTAGCAACATTCTAATACCAATATACAATAGTACAGACATAGATGCTACAATAGCAATATTTCTAATAGCATAATACCATTGACTAACTAATGATTGCAAATCTAAAGCTGTATTTTGAGCTGAAGTAACAACTTGATTTCCATCATCATCATAATAAAAATAATATCCTACCGATGCATCCGAAACATATGTGTACGATATATCTGTATATCCAATTACACTATTATCTTCTATCTCAGGGTCTGAATTTTCCTTAATATTTGTTAGATATTCATTAATATCTAAACCATCCGTTATTTTAAGTATTATTTTTTCAGTATCTGCTGCATCTTCAGTAACGACAGGATATCCTCCACTTATAGTTGCTTGTGTAGTACGTGATGTAGTTTTTGATATTTCTATTACTACATACATGTCTTCTACTGGATTAAAAAAATCTACATCAAATAATAAGATGTCTCCACTAAAAATTTCTTCTGGTGAAAAGGAAAATGCTGGTAAAAACATGTGATCTGAATAACCGTTCTGCCAACAGAGCCGAAGCTGCTACAAGGACTCCTCCAACTGCCATTACAGAAGTTACTCCAGAAGCTGCTAAAACTGTAGCTACTGTTTTTAATGCTGTAAATATAATTGAAATTGCTCCTGGTGCAAAATATATAAGTAGCCCAATAACAGCGATTCCTACAACTATTGCCAATAAAATACCTGCTATTTTTTCCCACCAAGAAGACCCTAAATCTATCTGTATACCAATTTCGCTTTGCCCCATAATAGCTTCATGTAATATACTCATTGCTCCGATCTCCTAATGCAACAATTAAAGAAACAATAGGGCTTAACAATATTCCACCAAATCCTTCATCATCTGTTGCTTGTACTGGGGTTGCTAATCCAAACTGGAAAAGCAATACCAAAAGGAGCATAATTACAATTTTCTTCCAAATTTTCTTATTTTCAAAAAATTTCATTTTTTCCTCCAACTACTATTTTTATTTTCTCTGTGCTAATTTATTTAAATTTGTCTCTACAAATTCAAATTCTTTTTTCGTTGGTACAATTTTCAATATAGCTGTATCTGCTCCAACTTTTAGTAATCCTTCACCCTTTTGGCAAGTAACTAAAAAGTTTGCTTCACCTTCTGACAATTTAAAAACTTCTTTTAAGTATTGAATTTCTGCCTTATCCTGTGCTAAAAATAGTTTTGTATCTGATGAAGTTAAAACAGCTTGTGCCTCTGGTTTTTCATAAAAGTCTTGGAACCTTTGAGATATAATAGCTAAAGATACATTTCTTTTTCTGGCACGTCTTGCCATCTTGTTTAGAAAGTCTACGGCTTCTGGATATGGAAGTAACATCCATGCCTCATCAACTAAAACTCTTTTTTGCGTAGCTTTTTTTCTATCTTCACTATTTTTCTTAACAAATTTTTCCCATATCCAAGAAAGTAAAATTTGTTGAGCAAGTGGTCTTGCAAATCTTTCTTCTAATTGAGATATGTCCAAATTAATAAATGGTGCGCCATCTAACAAATCAAATGTAGATTGACCATCAAAATAAGCCATTTGTCCATCAAATTCTCTTACATATTGTCTCATAACTTTTAATAAGTAACTATAATGGAATTGATAATCTGGGTTTTTATTATCTCTAGCTTTTTCTTGTATCCTTTTATACCAACTACCAATTGTTGGCATTTCCTTTTTTTGTTTTTGGAATAAATTATCTCCTCTTAATCCCATATTAGTTGTTTTATATAAACTATTTGGATTATTTGTTATCCCTAAGCTTGCATATTCTTCTGCTACAGATTCAGCTATAATTTGTTTTGTCAACTCATTAACTTCTGTACTTCTTGTGCTTCCTTTTGCCATTGTAAGTAGTGCTTGTGTAACATCTTCTACCTTGTTTTCAATATTTAAAACTGTTCTTTCTTTTCCTGTAATTTCATCTTTTACTCTTTCCACTTCTACATCAAATAGATTAATAACTGTTTGAGAGTTTGGACTAATTACAACATTAATTCCACCCAAACTTTCTGCCACTATTGTATATTCACCTTCTGCATCAAGTGCTAAACTTTCTATTCCCATTAATACAGAGGAACGAGATACTAATGTTTTCATTGTAACAGATTTTCCAGCTCCAGATTTTGCAAATATAACCATATTATAATTTGTTAATGATGGATGGAAATTATCAAATAATATAGGTGTTCCCGTTTGTTTATTAAATCCAATTGGTACACCAGTATCATGTCCTACATCAGATGTTGTAAAAGGAAATACAGTTCCCATTGAGCTTCTATCAAATGTATGTATTTTTTTTACTTTATCTTCTAGTAATGGTAAATTAGACTGAAAAGCTTCTTCTTGTAGGCCCCAAGCTGTTTTTATATTTACCAATGTTTTAGACATTTCTGAAGTTAACATTCTTGTATCTCTATCTAAATCTTCTAAGTTATATGCAAATAATGTTGCCACTATTGATGCCTCATACAACTTGTTAAATCCTGCTGCAATTTCATCTCTTAATTGTTCTGCCTCTAATCTTTTTTGTGTAATTGTACTTTCTCTGTTAATATTTCCTTTGTCCATTGCTACAATTCTTTCTGTTTCTAACTCATTTATTACTCTATTTAATTCATTTTGTGATCTTTCTTCTTTTACAGGATTAATATATATAGATGTATTAATATCTCCAAAAAGATATAAATCTCTAAATAATTCTGGGAAAGTACACATTCTTGGTAATTGTGAAACAAAAAAGCTTCTTGCATATCTTTTTGTATTTGATATAATTTCTAAATGATCTATATTACTAGCATCAATTCCAGATGGTGCAATTAATTCTTTTATGGTTTTCTTTCTTAAGAAATTCACTTTTTCTTTTTCTACTGTCTCTTCCTTAGGCGTTTCTTTCTTTTTACCAAACATTTTCCTTCCTCCTTATTTTGCTTTTCTCTCATCAATTATTTTTTTAGCATCCTCTACAACATCTTCCCCTAATAATTGCTCATTTTCATCTAATAATTCTTTTGCCATTTCATGGATTAGTTCATTCATTCTTTCTTCTCTTTGTTTTACTCTTTTAGCTTTTTCTTGATTCATCATAGCCTCTACTGCTACATCATTTGCTTCAATATTTGCTTTTACTTCTATTTCTGCATTAATTGCTTCCATCCTTTTGTCTAATACATCTTTAGCTGTTGAATATAATTCATCTACACCTGCTCTCATTGCATTTTCTAATGGATAATTTTCTGATTCATCTCGATTATATGCTACATATAATAGTTCTGCTAATTCTTCACTATTTAAAACTTTTCCTGAAACATCACATACTCCCAAAGAACTAATAAGTGCTTGTGCTTTTGTGTATAAATCAGAAAATGCCATATTTTTTACTTCATCTGAACCATATATTGTATTATTAGTTTCTTCTGGAGTATATGAAATAATAACATAATAGTGCTTTTTTAGTATGTTTTTATTCAAATTCATTTTTTCCGTGTTTTTAATAATATCTAATCCATATTCGTATAAGTTTTGTGCTTTTACTAACTCAAATTTTGCATTGTTTATATCTCTAGCTGTGTATTCTCCTGAATTAGCTATAGAATTGTATGTCATCTGTTTTCTCATATAATCATCTCTTACATTATTAACTTTATTTTTATATCTATTGATACTACTACTTAGATTAACTGTTCTTGTTTGAATATATAACTGAATTGGATATCTTAGTGTATTTAAAAATTGTAAAAATCCTTGTTCTACACTATTTTTTTCTAATCCAGACATTAAATCATAATTTATACCTTGACATTCTATTACCATAATATATTGTCTACCATTTTTCTTGATTATCATATTATCTTCAATTTTATCAAATTCCATAAAATCAAAAATAGAATTTTTAGTATATTCAACTTCTTTTTTTACTTTTTTATTACTCTCAGGATTGTTTTCACTATTTTTATTGCTTTCTGTTCTTTTACTTTTTTCTTTTAACATTAATACAATAAGAACAACTAGTAATACAAAAAATATAACCCCTAATACAACTAAGCTAATTGTTAAGAAACTGCTTATTTGGTTATCACTCATGATTCATGTCCTCCTCTTTCCATATATATACTCTATTTTTCTTTCTTTTAAATTGAAACCATCTTTTTATAACATCATCTATATTTTCTCCACCAGTCTTTTGAGTAAATTCAAATTTTTTATTATCTGGTATTTTAAGGGTTCCTATACAAAAACCTATACAACCAAATATAACATCTACAATTATACCAATAAATTGCATTCCTAAAATTTTCAGAATAAAATAAAAAATTAATCCAATACCTATACCTACAATTGTATAAATTAATGCTTTTGTAGAAAATATGTATAATATTCTACTTTCTCCTTTATAATTCCTTGGTATTTCATATGTTCTCATTCGTTTTTCACTTCCTCTACACCTAATTCTACTTGTATATAATTATATCATAAAAATACTTTAAAAGTACATATATATACAAAAAAAAACATTTTTAATTTATTTGTTATTAAATTGTAATAATTTTGTAACAAAAAAGAAGAACCTAGTTAATAAACAACTACGTTCTTCTTTTTTATTGATATTTTGTTATAATATATTATCCACCTAAGTTTTGTGTAAATTGGAATACAACACCAGCTATTGTTGAAGCTGCGAATACTAATGCTGCACCAATTAAATATGGCATTAAAGTCTTTTTATATTCTGCTTTTTCTTCTGCACTACCCATCATATATTTAATACCTAAAACAACTAATACAATAACAGATGCGATAGAACCAATAACACTAATAATTTGTATAATTTGGTTACCTATACTTTCAATAGAAGAAACAGATGCACCAGAACCAGTATAACCACTTGGATCTTGACCTGATGATGTTGCATTAACAGTTATTGTTAGTGCTACTATAAATACCATCATTACAAATAAAATTTTTATAGCTTTTTTCATAACTTTTTCCTCCTTTTATTTATTTTTTATATTTATATTTTAGGATATGTATATTTTTCTACTCCTTTTTTATTATAGCACTTTTTCACATCTATTGCAAATTTACTCTAAATTAATTGCAAAATTATATACAATAGATGCTATTGTGGATGCTGAAAATATAAAAGCTGCACCAATTATATAAGGTATTAAAGTCTTTTTGTATTCTGCTTTTTCTTCTACGCTCCCCGTCATATACTTTATCCCTAAAACAATAATAACAATTACAGATAGTATAGAACCTATTGTACTTACAATTTGTACAACTTGATTCCCTGCTTCTTGAATTTCTGATGTTCCACTTGTAGTTCCTGTTAAATCCCCTAATTCAAAGGCCCTTGCTTTTTCTGTTAAAGGAATAGCAAGTAATATACTACATAAAATAATTATATATATTATTTTAAAAATTTTTTTACTCTTCATATATCATCTCTCCTTATTGAATGATATTGATAAGCAATTTCCAAATTCCAAAAGCACCAAACACAACAATGCAAGATACAATATATGCTGGTAATGTTTGCTTTATATCTGCTTTTTCCTCTGAACCTGCTAACATATATTTTATTCCTAATACCATTCCTACTACAACAGCTGTAACCATACCAATTCCTAATAAAATATTATATAGTAAATCAGATGTATCTTTTAAGTCCGAATCATTTATAGTAGTATCTGTACTTGATTCTCCAATCTCTATAAAATCATCTGCTCCTGAAAAAATTTCGTCTAATGATATAGCCTGTACAGTGGTAGGAGTTAATATACTTAAGAGTAACAATAATGTAATTATACTTAGAATTGTTCTTTTCATATATTGCATCCCTCCCTACTTTATAAATTTAATACAATATTTTGAATAATAGCTAAAAGATTTGTTATTCCAAAAAGTAGTACTGCTCCAATAAGATATGGCTTTAGTGTTTGTTTATATTCTGCTTTTTCTTCTACACTACCTAATACATATTTTATACCTATTATTACTAATGCAATAACAGAAATGGCTGACCCAATCACTTGAACAACACCAATAATTTTGTTTCCTAATGTCTCTAATTGTGATGCATTTGTAACATTAGTTGTTGATTTTGGTTCATAGTCATCTGGGTCAAATGTTGATGCTTGAACTAAATTCGTAAAAAGAATGCATACCATAAAAATAGTAAGTATAATAAAAAATTTCTTTTTTTCTACTTTCATGATATCACCCTCCTCTTTTTACTATTTAATTTAATTATACTTTATTTTTCGACAATTATCAATATTTTTTTGTAAAAACTATCTCTATATTAATACAAAAAAACATTTTTGTAAATATCTATTCAAGGAATTTATGCAAAAAAAATAATATAAAGCTTTTTTGCTTTATATTATTTTGGCGGAGATGAGAGGGTTCGAACCTCCGCGCCCCTTTCGGGACCTAACTGTTTAGCAAACAGTCCCCTTCACCACTTGGGTACATCTCCATATATTTATTTATAAATAAAAGTTAGATATGCTTATTTTATCTAACTCTTATTTTATTGGCGGAGAGGGTGGGATTCGAACCCACGGTACGCTACAAACGCACGCCAATTTTCAAGACTGGTGCCATAAACCAACTCGACCACCTCTCCATATCAAAGACAAATGTCCAGCGACAGTTCTTATCTTAGCATTTTTATAAACATTTGTCAATAGAATTTTTTGGATTTTTATTCATATATATAAAAATCCTCTATTTCTCCTATACAATCTTTAGTATTTTTTATATATTCTTTTACTTTTTCACTTTCTTGATAAACACTTTCGTCATTTTCTTTAGAAATTAAAAATTGAGTATTTTCCATATTATCTATTTTTTCTATTAATCCATCTTCACCTTTTATGCCAAAATTTCCTTTAAATATTAGGTCAAAATCCCCATTGTTTCTTTTTAGTTGTATCATATATAATGCGGCCTTATGTGAAACAATAATTACATTTTTTTCGTTTTCTTCTATGTATTGTGTGACATTCTCCATTTTATTATACATTTCCTCACTTACATATGCACCAAAAAATGGATCTTCCCATGAATATTTGTATTCTTGATTTTTTATCATACATCCCCATGAATATATATGATATCCTGAAAAACATACTGTGATAACTATAAAAATGATGGCTAACCATTTAGTTACCTTGTTTATAGTTATCTCAAAATCTTTAAATATAATATATAGGATATATATAATATTAATAATCATTAAATAAACTCCTATAATAATATGTAGCCAATTAAAAATCGGGTAACATAATATAGCAAGAAACATTGAAAAAACAAATAAGATTTTTACATTTTCTTTTTGTTTTTGTGAAAACAAATTTGTTTTATATACAAAAATGCTTAATGCAACATTAATGATAATTGTACCTATCATTAATATAATTGCAGTATAATCATATGCTATATTCTCACTGGCAAATTCTAGTAAACCTCCAAAAGTATAATTTACAAAATTATATAGATTATTATCTAATATCAGATATATAATAAAAAATACAATAAAAAAAAGAATAGCAGTAACATATTGTGATATTTTTTTAATTCTTTCTTTACCCCAATCTGCAGAAATAAAAAGATAGCATATTACCCCTAATAAATAGTATATACCTATATTTTGCTTTGTTAATATGATAAGTGCTGTTATAATAACTTGTATATATATTTTTCTCCTTGTTTTTTCATTTAACAAAAAATATATACCTATTAAAAAAAATAATAATGCCATAATATTATAATTAAAACTTGCTCTTATCAATAAGAAAAAATTTTGTATAACCAAACTTAATACAGTTATGATTGAAACAGATTTTGATATTTTTAGTGTTTTTAAAATTTGATATGTAAATAAAAATAGCAATGATACGCAAAAACATTGCGAAATTCTAAAAACTGTTAAATTGGCTCCAAATATTTTGAATATTAATTCTGCACACCAAAAAAAGAATGGTGTAATAATAACATTTATCTCTTCATATATTTTAAAACCATTATACATTTTATATACATTTTGAAAATTCAATAACTCATCTCCTGGTTCTAGCGACAAGTTTAGGGCTATTCCTAAAGAAATTATAAAAAATATTAAAAAAACGAAAATATTATCTTTTTCTTGTATTTTATTTATTAAATTTTTCATTTTTCCCAACCTATTATAATAAAAGCAGACTTTCATAACATATTTTTTAGTCTGCCTTTGATTATTTATCCTTATTTATCTTTAACTTTGTATATTTGTTTGTTTTCAATCGCTTTTTGTATTGCTTCTGCTTCTTCATCTGACAAAACATATGTTGACTTTCCATTTTCTACTGGTTTTGCATATATATTAGACATTTCTCTAGAGTAAATTCCGTTTAAAACAACACCATTATCATTTTCATCTAACATTGCAAGTGCAAAACTTAAGTCGCTTCCTGTATCTTTAAATGCATTATATCTTACAATTCCTATTTTTTGTATACAACTTTCCATGTCTTTATCCATTGTGTCTATAATATTTCTTATTTCTGCATTTTGTTTTTCTACTCTTTCTACTCTATACATATAATTTTCTAAATCTTCTTCTATTGTTTCACCTTTTCCCAATTTATTAATAAATATTCTGTATTTTTTATTTATTGATTGTAATCTTGCTACCATTATTATAACACCTATAAAAAGAATAAATATAATAATAGCATTTATTATTAAAAATGTGTCTGTTCTTAACATTTCTATAACTATATCCATTAAAATCACCTTCTCTATTTTATTAAGCTTAATATTCTTTCCAAATCATCATTAGAAGTATATTCTATTATAATTTTTCCCCTTCTTTTTCCTGGATCCAATTTTACTTTAGAACCAAAGAAACTTTGAAAATTATCTTCTATACTTTTATATAAAATATGATTCCTATCTTGTTCTTCTTTTGTTTCTTTAACTCTCGCCTTTTTCTCTACTTGTCTAACTGTTGCTCCTCTTTCTAACATTTGGATAGCTGTTTTATATTGTTTTTCTGGGTCTGTAATTGCAAGAAGTGCTTTACAATGACCTTCTGTTAGCTTTCCCTCTTTTGCCATTTCTAATACTCTTGGCTCTAAGTTTAATATTCTAACAATGTTAGCAATTGTACTTCTTCCTTTTCCTAATTTTTTAGCTACTTCTTCTTGTGATAATCCATAATTATCTATTAGCGTTCTAACACCTACTGCTTTTTCATAAGGATTCAAATCTTCCCTTTGCATATTTTCTATTAATGATATTTCAGAGTTTATCCTTTCATTATCTTCTCTTATAATTGCAGGAATTTCTGTTAAACCAGCTATTTTAGATGCTCTCCATCTTCTTTCTCCTGCTATAATTCCATAATATCCATCTTTTTGAGATACAACTATTGGTTGTATTAATCCATATTCTTTTATAGAATCTGCTAATTCCTCTAATGCTTCTTGATCAAAATTCTTTCTTGGTTGGTCTCTATTTGGTTCTACCTCTGTTATTTTTAAATTTTTTAGTGTATCATTTTCTTGAATTTGTTCTTCTTCTGGTGCTGGTCCAAATAAGGCATCTAAACCTTTTCCTAAGCCTGACATTTTTGCCATTTTTCATCATACTCCTTTTTATTTCAATTTTTTTATTTTATCCCATGTGTTTTGCTCGTTTTTCTTCTTCATTTATTTTTAAGAATTCCTTCGCAAATTTTACATAAGCTTTCGCACCTTTTGACCTTGGATCATATTCTGTGATTGGCATCCCATAGCTTGGTGCTTCACTTAGTCTAACATTTCTTGGAATAACTGTTTTATATACTTTGTCATTAAAATATTTTTTTACTTCTTTTACAACTTGATTTGATAAATTTGTTCTTATGTCATACATTGTAAGTAACGCACCTTCTATCATAATCGTTTTATTTAAGTGCTTCTTGACTAAATTTACAGTATTTAACAATTGACCTAATCCTTCTAACGCAAAGTATTCGCACTGTACAGGAATTAATACGCTATCTGAAGCTGTAAATGCATTTAATGTGATTAGTCCTAATGATGGTGGACAATCTATAAAAATATAGTCAAAACTTTCTTTAATTATTTCTAATTTTTCTTTTAATCTTTGTTCTCTTGACATCATAGAAACTAATTCTACTTCTGCTCCTGCTAAATTCATATTAGAAGGACATAAAAATAAATTTTTTATAATTGTTTTTTGAAGTGCTTGTCTAATTTCTGTATCATTTACTAAGATATCATAAGTAGAAAATTCTACTTCTTTTTCAATTCCTAATCCACTTGTTGCATTGCCTTGGGGATCTGCATCAATTAATAGTATTTTCTTTCCTTTTTTGGCTAATATTGTACTCAAATTAACCGTTGTTGTAGTTTTTCCAACTCCTCCTTTTTGGTTTGCAACTGATATAACTTTTCCCAAAACTTTTCGCCTCCATTTTTAGTTAATTTTTACTTTTGAGTTTCTTTTTTCTCTATAATAATCATATATAAATAAAGAAAAAAAGTCAATAAATTTTTACAATTTTTTTGACTTTTTTTCTTTATATTTTATGTTTTTAATAAAGCGGCTCTTTTGCTGGTGTACCAGCCTTTCTCGGATATTTATTAGGAGTTAAATTTACTTTTTCTATTAAAATAATATTTCTTTTATAATCAGTTTTTGGCAATTCAAATTCATCTGTCTTTTTAATTTTCCCTCCCAATACATTTATTGCTTTTTCACTTTTTAAAATTTCTTCTTTAATATCTGATCCTTTCATGCATATTGCTATTCCATTTACCTTTACAAGAGGTAACATATATTCTGATAATGTTGTTAAATTTGCAACTGCTCGTGAAGTGACTATATCATAACTTTCTCTATATTTTTTGTTTTTTGCATATTCCTCCACTCTTGCATGTGTTGTTTCTATACTTTCTAATTTTAAGTATTTAATTACTTCATTTAAAAATTGAATTCTTTTGTTCAAAGAATCTAGTAATGTTATCTCTAAATCTTTCCTTATTATTTTAATTGGAATTCCTGGAAATCCAGCACCGGTTCCTATGTCTATTACTTTTTTATTTTGATTTATGTATTTTACACATGTTAATGAATCTATAAAATGTTTTATTATTATTTCTTTTGGGTCTACAATGGCTGTCAAATTCATTTTTTGATTCCATTCTAATAAAATATTCATATAATTATAAAATTTCTGCAATTGTTCTTCTGTAAACATTATATTTATTTCTTTACCATATTCTAACATTATGCCAGAAAACTCATTAAATTCCATTTCGTTCTCCTTTCGTCTTACTATTTTTATAGCATTAAATTATTAGTTTTCTAATATTTATCAATTTTTTTATTATTTAATAATATCAAATTCTTAAAAATTTTCTATTTATATTAATGTGTCATTTTTTATACTAGATTGGTTTCTTTTTTGACAATTATTTTAATTGTTGTAAATAAATCAAAAGTACAGATACATCAGCTGGTGAAACCCCTGATATTCTAGAAGCTTGTCCAATAGAATGAGGTTTGAATTTGTTTAGCTTTTGTCTTCCTTCTAAGCTGATTCCATTAATATTTTCATAATCTATGTCTTCTGGTAATATTTTTTCTTCTAATTTTTTAAATTTTTCTACTTGTGCCTCTTGTAATTTTATATATCCTTCATATTTTATTTGAATTTCTATTTCTTCTTGTTCTTGTTTAGAAAGTTCTGGTCGTTCTTCATCTATTTCTTCTAAACTTTGATAATTTAATTCTGGCCTTTTTAAAAGTTCTGCCATTTTAGTTCCTGTTGTAAGTGCTGATGTTCCTTGTTTTTCTAGGAACATATTTACTTTTTCTGTTGGTTTTACAGTAAGTTTTTTTAGTCTTTCTTTTTCTTTTTCTATATTTTCTTTTTTTTGTAAGAATTTTTCATATCTTTTGTCTGATATTAACCCAACTTCATGTCCTATTGTTGTCAGCCTTAAATCTGCATTATCTTGCCTTAAAAGTAGCCTATATTCTGCTCTAGAAGTCATCATTCTGTAAGGTTCATTTGTTCCTTTGGTAACAATGTCATCTATTAAAACTCCAATATATGCTTGTGATCTGTCTAATATAAGTGGTTCTTTTTCTTTTATTTTTTGTACAGCATTAATTCCAGCAATTAATCCTTGTGCAGCAGCTTCTTCATACCCAGATGTTCCATTAATTTGCCCAGCCATAAATAATCCTTCTATCCCTTTGTACTCTAAGGATAGCTTTAAATTAGATGGGTCTATACAATCATATTCTATTGCATATGCCGGTCTAGTAAATTCTGCATGTTCTAGTCCTGGTATAGTCCTATAAAGTGCTATTTGTACATCTTCTGGAAGTGATGAACTCATTCCTTGTATATACATTTCTTCTGTATCTAATCCTATTGGCTCTACAAATGCTTGATGCCTTGGTTTATCACTAAATCTAACTACTTTATCTTCTATTGATGGACAATATCTAGGACCTGTCCCCTCTATTTTTCCTGCATATAATGGTGATCTATGCAAATTTTTCCTTATAATTTCATGTGTTTTTTCATTTGTATATGTTAAATAACAATCTACTTGCTCAAATTTTTTTGGCTCATTCTCAAAAGAAAATGCTTCTATTCCCTGATCCCCTTTTTGTATTTGCATTTTACTAAAATCAATGCTTCTTTTATTAATTCTAGCAGGGGTTCCTGTTTTAAATCTTACTAGTTTAATGCCTAATTTTTTTAATGTATCAGATAATTTGTTAGCTGCTGCTACTCCATCTGGTCCACTTTCCTTGGAGAACTCTCCAATGAATATTTTTCCTTTTAAATATGTCCCTGTTGCTAAAATAATAGCTTTTACTTTATAAATAGCTCCAACATCAGTTTTAATAGCCTTCACTTTTCCATCTTCAATTATGATATCTACTATCTCTCCTTGTTTTACTTCTAGATTTTCTTGCTTTTCTAATGTATGTTTCATTTCTGCTTGATATCTTTTTCTATCTGCTTGAGCTCTCAAAGAATGAACAGCCGGACCTTTTGATGTGTTTAACATTTTTATTTGTATCATTGTTTTATCAATGTTTTTCCCCATTTCTCCACCTAATGCATCAATTTCTCTTACTAGATGTCCCTTAGAGCTTCCTCCAATGTGTGGATTACATGGCATATTTGCAATAGCTTCTAAACTAATAGAAAAAATTAGTGTTTTCATCCCTAATCTTGCAGATGCAAGTGCAGCTTCACAGCCCGCATGTCCAGCTCCTACAACAGCTACATCATATTCTCCTGCATCATATTCCATATTTTATCATTCCTTTCATATCTTAGTAAATAAATTAATTTGAAATATTTTTATATTTTTTAATTCCCTGTGAAACAAAAAGTTTTGTTTTGTTTTCATTTTATTTTTAATTTTACTTTTTAGTAAATGGCTCTTTTGTTCATTGCTGAGTCTTAAAGCTTTTACTCTCAAAAACCAGTGTACATAACTCATATTTTTTATGTATCAAACTCTTGAAGTTCGCTATTTTTCTGGCTTTGCTCATTTTTTGTTCGCCCTTTGTTCCACTTTTATTGATGGGTAAATTTTTTAAAACTTTTTTTATTTTCCTTTATTTTGTAAGAAATAGTATGAATTTTTATATTATTTCCTATTTATTTTTTCTCATATCTTTTATAAATAATATTACTTTTATTATTTTTGTTTAATTATTATAAAAGAATAAATTACTTTTATTTTTTGTAATATGTTTCTATTTTTATTCAAAATAAATTTTAAGCCTTTTTTGTTTTTTGAAATAAAATTATACATTTTTTATTTCTTTTTTGTTTATTTTTTGTTTTCATTCGTTATTTGATATTTTATTTTCCTAAACAAAACTTGGAGAAAATTTCATTAATAATTTCTTCAGTAACATATTCGCCTGTTATATTTCCTAAATCCTCTAAAATTTGCTTTATATAAACAGCAATAATGTCAATTGGCATTGCTTCTTCTAAAGTTTCTTTTGCTTTTTTCACACTTATAATGGCTTGATGTATCAAATCTTTATGTCTAATATTTGTAATTACAATGTCATTATCTATATTAATCTCATTTAATTCAAATAATTTGGTAATTTCATCATAAACTTTATCTATTCCAATATTTTTTAAAGCAGATATTTCTATAATACTGTTTGTCACTGTTTTAAATAATTCATTTTCCATTTTAATCTTTGATTGTAAGTCAATTTTATTTAGCAAAATTATTACTTTTTTTCCCTTTATAATATTTAAAATTTCTTTATCTTCTTGTGATAATTCTTTTGAGGCATCAAAAATAGCTATAATAAGATCAGCATTTTGAGCTATCTCTTTTGCTTTTGTAATCCCTATTTTTTCCACCTCGTCTTTTGCATCTCTTATACCTGCTGTATCAATTAATTGTAACGGAATTCCATTAATATTTACATATTCTTCGATTGTATCTCTTGTTGTTCCTTCAAATTCTGTTACAATTGCTCTATCTTCTTTTAAAATCCTGTTTAATAAAGATGATTTCCCTGCATTTGGTTTTCCTATAATTGCCGTTTTTATTCCTTCTTTTAGAATTTTTCCATTATCAAAACTTTTTTCAAGCTTTTCCAGCTTAGTCTCCACACTCTCTAACATATTAGAAATTTCATTATTTGTAACTTCTTCCACATCATATTCTGGATAATCAATAACAACTTCAATATTAACCATAACATCTAATATTTCTTGCTTAATAGTAGAAATTTCTTTAGAAAGTCCTCCTTCTAATTGTTTTATACCAGCTTGTACTTCTTTTTCACTTTTAGCGTTTATGACATCTATAACTGACTCTGCTTGTGTTAAATCTATTCTCCCATTTAAAAAAGCTCTTTTAGTAAATTCTCCTGGTTCAGCCAATACAGCCCCATTTTTTAAACATAGTTCTAATATTTTTTTCATAACAATATTTCCTCCATGTGTATTAATTTCACACATGTTCTCTGTTGTATAGCTATATGGTTCTTTAAAATAAGATACAAGCACTTCATCTATTATTTTTTCTTTTTCGACAATATGTCCATATTTTATAGTATATCCTTTTATTTTTTCTATTGCTTCTTGTTTCTTAGGTTTAAATATTTTTTCTAAAACTTCAAAACATTTTTTTCCGCTCATTCTAACTATTCCAATTCCTCCAATTCCGTGGAGCCGTAGAAATAGAAACTATTGTATTCATAAAACTCACCTCTCTTTTTGTTCTTTTTGATTATAGCATGTTATGTTAATTTTTAAAATATTATTTTATAATTTTTTATAAAATAATCTAATTTTTTATGCTTTTATTTCTTACAAATATAAGAAACTTAACTTCGTTATATACGGAAAAATCTTATATAGGGCAAGATAAAAGCCAATTTTTAAGATAAAATAAAAAAATAAGGTCAATAGATCTTTTTATAAGTTTTACTTTATAAAATTTGACCTTTGACCTCAAATTTTTATTCTATTTTGATTTTTTTAGAGAAACAACTATTCTTCTATTTGGTTCTTCTCCTATACTTTCTGTTTCAACTTTATCATTTTGCTGCAATTTAGTATGAATAATTTTTCTTTCATATGCCTGCATAGGCTCTAATTTTACTGGTTTTCTTGTTTTTATAACTGTTTTTGCTACTTTTTCTGCTAATTCTTCTAATGTTTTTTCTCTTTTTGCTTTATATCCTTCTATATCTAAAATAACTCTTACTCTCTTATCAATTCCTTTTCCTGCAACTGCTGACAAGATATTTTGAAAAGCATATAAGGTTTCACCTCTATAGCCTATTAGAAAACCTAAATTTTTATTTTTTATTTCTACATGTATTGTTTCTTTGTCTGTATCTATATTATATGTTGTATTTTCAGGTAATTCTTTCAATAATTCTTCCATAAATTTTTTTATATTTTCTTTTGCTTTTTCCTGCTCTTCCTCAGATATTTCTATTATTTTTTTTGTTTTTTGTTCTTTATTTTCTGTTTGCATTTCTTTTAATTTCATTTCTACTTTTACAACTCTTGGTGCTAAAATACTAAAAAAACTTCTCTTGTCTTCGTTTTCCAATACTTTAATTTCTACTCTATCTCTAGGAACCTTTAATTGTTTCAATCCATTTTCTATTGCTTCATTTGTTGTCCTTCCTTCTGCGATAATAGTTTGACTCATTTTATTATTCCTCCTCAGCTTTTATTACTTTACTTAATATTAATCTTTCTATAATCATCAAAATATTATTAGTTAACCAATATAAAGCTAGTCCCAATGGCGCAATAAGTGCAACAGATAATGACATTAGTGGCATAAACCAAGACATCATTTTATTAGTTTGCATTACTGCATCCATTTCATTTTTCTCTTTTTCTGGAATTAATTCTTTTCCTGTTGTTCCATCAATTTTAACACTTTCTTTTGCTTCTTTTTGATTTTTTTCTTGCATTGATGTTGATAATCTAATAGATATAAACGAAGAAATTATATATAACACTGGTATAACATATACTGTTAAATCAGTAAAATTTTGTTGTGGTACCTTGCTTAAGTCTAAACCTAAGAAGTTCATTTGTAAATTTACATCGTCTATATATTCATCATCTGGATTTTGCTCTTTTAAAAATTCATATTCCCTTATAATATCTATTTCCGAATAAGCTGTGCTTACGGAGATACCATTTTCTTGTAATTGTGAGATATATTTACTTATGTTTTCTTCAGGTATTTTCTGCATATATGTTAATGGTGCCCTTACTAAATAAAAAATTGAGAATAATAAAATTATTTGTATTATTGCTGTAAAACATCCACCGAAGGGATTCATTTTTTCTGTTTTATATAATTCCATTATTTCCTGATTCATTTTTTCAGGATCATTTTTATATTTGAATTGTATAACTTCCATCTTTTTCTGTACTTTAGCTGTTTTTTTCATCGTTTTCTGCTGTTTTAAAGAAAACGGTATGAAAATCATTTTTATAATTATTGTAAAAATAATAATGGCTATCCCATAATTGTTAACAAGTCCATATAAAAAGGCTAATAAATAGCCAAAAATATTTGCAAAAAATTGGAACATTTTGATTCCTCCTACTTTACTTCAATGGGTCATATCCACCTTCTGAAAAAGGATTACATCTTAAAATTCTTTTTATTGCTAAAAAACTACCTTTTAAAGCTCCATATTTTTCTATTGCTTGTTTAGCATATTCTGAGCATGTTGGATAAAATTTGCACCTAACATTCATTTTTGTTAGCCAATGAGATATATGCTTTTGATAAAAATTAATTAAAAAAATCAATATTTTTTTCATACTATTCCTCTAAAAAAATTCTTGCTTCTTTAAATATTTTTTCTATATCTTTTTGTATGTTTACATAACATGCTTCATCTATTTTTTTCTGCTTTTTCCAAATAAAAACAATGTTATAACCTGTTTTTATCTTTTCTTCATTTTGTCTATATACCTCTCTTATAAGCCTTTTCACATAGTTTCTTTTATTTGCTTTTCCCAATTTTGAATTTATTGCAATCCCTAAAAAATTTATATCTTGGTTATTATTTTTTACAAAAATAGATATATATCTACCAGAATAATATTTTCCTCTGTTTAATACATTTCTAAATTCATAATTTTTTTTTAACATTTTTGTTTTTTTCATTTTACGCTTTCCTTCCTCAAGATATAAATCTTGTCTTAGAAAAGATGAACTATTATGCACTTAATTTTTTTCTACCTTTTGCTCTTCTTGCTTTTAATACATTTTGTCCAGCTCTTGTTTTCATTCTTTTTCTAAAACCATGTTCTTTTTTTTCTTGTCTATTTTTTGGTTGATATGTTCTTTTCACTTTTTGCACCTCCTACTGTTTTTATGTATATAAATTCCCTAAAAGGAAAATATTTACTAATTCCTAAAAATAAATAGCACATCGATTATACATTAAAACAATTGCAAATGTCAAGCATTTTTACATTTTTTTGTTTCATTTCAAATGGAAATTCCAGTATTTCAAATAAAATTTGCAGTAATGATTCGGAAACAAAGATACAATTATCATATAGCAATAAACGATATATTTTTTTATTTTTTTGTAATATTTTTGTAAAAAATATATGTTTTTCCACAGTTTTTTGTTATGTTTTCCACAATTTTAAAAAATTTTCCACAATTGTATTGACTTATTTTATAAAATTTTGTTATTATATGAAAAGCATAAAATATATTCATTTTTTCTTGAAAACACTTAAATTTTTGTTCGCAAAAAAAATGGATTTCTTTACAAAAATGTTACAAACTTATCAACATTTGTGGATAACTTTGTGGATAACTTTTGTAGAAAGGATGATAAAATGGCAATCGATAAAGAAGAACTAGTTTCAAAAATAAAAGAATTATTAAAACCAGAAGTAACTAAGATATCTTATGATACTTGGATTTTGCCATTAGATATAAGAAGTATTGATGGTGATCATATTGTTTTTACTACAATTTCAGAGTTTCAAAAAGATTTCATAGAAAATAAATATAGAAGTTTAATTTTTAATACTTTACGCTATATAACAAATAAAGATTGGACTTTTTCTGTTGTAGATTTATCAAAAGAAGAACAAAATGATGAAATTGTTATAATAGATAATGAAAACAAAAAGTCTTCTGAAGATGTAGAAATAAATAAATCAACATTAAATCCAAAATATACATTTGAAACTTTTGTAGTTGGAAATAGTAACCGTTTTGCACATGCAGCAGCCTTAGCAGTAGGAAATCAACCTGGTAAAGCATATAATCCACTTTTTCTATATGGTGGAGTTGGTTTAGGAAAAACTCACTTAATGCATGCAATTGGAAATAGGATTTTAGAAAATAATAAAAATACCAATGTCCTATATGTAACTTCTGAAAAGTTCACTAATCAATTGATAAATGCAATAAAGGATAACAAAAATGAAGTTTTTCGTAATAAATATAGAAGTATAGATGTTTTACTAATAGATGATATTCAATTTATTGCTGGAAAAGAAAGAGTTCAAGAAGAATTTTTCCATACATTTAACTCTTTGTATGAAGATGGAAGACAAATTATTCTTTCTAGTGATAAGCCACCTAGAGATATTCCTTTTTTAGAAGATAGATTAAAATCTAGATTTGAATGGGGATTACTTGCAGATATTTCTTGTCCTGATTATGAAACTCGTTTAGCAATTTTAAGAAAAAAAGCCCAAGACGAAAATATTTTAATTGATGATTTTATATTGTCAGATATTGCTAATAAAATAGATTCAAATATTAGGGAATTAGAAGGTGTTTTCAATAAAATTGTTGCTAGAGCTTCTTTAATTCATAGTCCAATTACAATAGAACTTGCTGAAAATATTATAAATGAATTTAAGTATGAAAGCGAAAAGGTTATCTCTTGTGATTTTATAAAAGAAACCGTAGCGAAATATTTCAGTATTAATAAGGATGATTTATCTGGAAATAAAAGATCAAATGACATTGCTTTTCCAAGACAAATTGCTATGTATCTTTGTAGAGAAGTTGCAAATATGTCTTTTCCACAGATAGGAGTTGATTTTGGAGGCAGAGACCATTCTACTGTAATGCATGCTTGTAAAAAAATAGAAAAGGAAGTAAAAGAAAAAGATAATACAAAATTAATTGTGGATAGTGTGAAAAATATAATCATAAATGGAAAACAATAAATAAATTGTACATTGAAAATACATTTTTAAAATTTGTGTTTGATAAAAAATTTGTTCTTAAAAAAATATTCTTTCTGTTCTTACGGAACAGCTAAAAAGAATATCCACAACTTAATGTTTATAAACTGTTTAAAAATTGTTTATAACTCATTTTTACACAATTGTAACAAAAGGATGTGGATTATTTTTTAAGTTTTCCACTAAATTATAAACAGTAATTTTACTAGGGATTGTAACTATCAACATAGTTTTCCACAGTTTCCACAGTGCCTAATACTATTACTACTAAAAATATTATATATTTTATAAGGAGGATTTGCTATGAAGATTATTTGTTACAAAGACAAATTAATGAAAGCTTTAAATTCCGTAGTAAAAGGTGTAGCATCTAAAACAACAATGCCTATACTAGAAGGAATTTTAATTCAAACAAATGATAATGAAATAAAATTAACAACCTATGATTTAGAAATAGGTATTGAATATATAATGGAATGTGAAATATTAGATCAAGGAAATACAGTTGTAAATGCGATTATGTTTAGTGAAATTATCAGAAAATTACCAGATACAGAAATAAAAATTTCACTAAATGAAAAAAACTTACTAGAAATTGAGTGTGAAGGTTCTTTATACAAATTAGCAACTATGAATCCAGAAGAATTTCCGGAATTACCAAAAATTGAAATTGAAAATTCAATTGAACTAGATCAAAATGTGTTAAAAAATATGATTAGAAAAACAATATTTGCAGCAAGTACAGAAGAAAGTAGACCTATTTTTACAGGATGTTTATTTGAAATTGAAAATAATAAATTAAGTTTAGTTGCTGTTGATGGATTTAGATTAGCATTAAGAAAAGTATTTTTAACAAAACAAAGTAATGATTTTAAGGCTGTAATACCTGGAAAAACATTAATTGAATTAAATAAGATTATTACAGATTCATTTGAACCAATAAAAATAGGAGTATCTAAAAATCAAGCCTTATTTGAAATGGATAATTGTAAAATTGTTACAAGAATTTTAGATGGTGAGTTTTTGAACTATAAAAATGTTATTCCAAATACTTGGGAAACAAGAATAAAAGTTAATAAAAATAGTATACAAGATAGTTTTGAAAGAATTAGCTTAATATCTTCGTCTACTGTAGAAAAAGAAAAAAAATATCCTGTAAAAGTTCAGATAGATATAGGAAAAATTACAATTTTATGTACAAATCAAACAGGAGATGCTAAAGAAGAATTATATATTTCAACAGAGGGAAAAAATCTAGAAGTAGGATTTAATCCTAAATATTTTTTAGATAGTTTAAAAGCAATTGATGATGAAGAAGTATATATAGAGTTTGGAAGCAGTATTTCACCATGTTTAATAAAATCTGTGGAAAATAACGATTATGTATATATGATTTTACCAATTAGATTAAAAGAAGATTAAAGGTGGAAATATTTCTACCTTTAATTTTTATTTTAGTTATCCACTTTTTGTTAAGAAATTGTGGATAAAAATATAACAATATAAACTTTAATTATAAAAATATAATAAAAAGAAATCAAGTATAAAAAAAAAAGTTAAAAATAGCTAAAAAAAGAAAAAAAAAGAATAAATTAGAATAAAAACATTTTCTATAAATTTATAAAAATATTAAAAAATCAAAAATGAAAAAAATAGAATAAATTAGAAAAAAAAAGAATAAAATAGAAAAAAAAAGAAAATAAAAACAAATAAAAAACAAAAAATAAATAATAAAAAATAAATAATAAAAAAATAAAAAAAAATAAAAATAAATAAATAAAAATAATAAATAAATAAAAAAATAAATAAATAAAAAAATAAATAAATAAAAAATAAATA
>CAYVCM010000007.1:0-5956 GCA_964449925.1 uncultured Clostridium sp. | reverse complement strand
AATAAAAAAATAAATAAATAAAAAAATAAATAAATAAAAAATAAATAAATAAAAAATAAATAAATAAAAAAATAAATAAATAAAAAAATAAATAAATAAAAAATAAATAAATAAAAATAATAAATAAATAAAAAAATAAATAAATGAAAAAAAATAATAAAAAGATAAAAATAAAAAAAATGTTGATAAATAAAGAAATATTTTAATTATTTATAAAAAATAAAATTATTTATATAATATGAAAAATATATTTTTTTAAAAAAAATAATAGAAAAAAATAAAAAAACGAAGCACGAAAATCAAAAATAAGACATTTTTATTTTTAATTAATATAATTTATTAAATAAAAATAAATAAAAAATAATAAATAATAAATAAAAAAATGGAGAATAATATGTGGATAAGTAAAATAAATTTAAATAATTTTAGAAATTATGAAAGTGAAATTATTGAATTAAATAAAAATATAAATATTTTTTTTGGTGAAAATGCACAAGGGAAAACTAATATAATAGAAAGTATATTTTTGTGCAGTATGGGAAAATCATTTAGAACTAAAAAAGATAAAGAAATGATTAAACTTGAAAGAGAAAATGCAAACATAGAACTGTTTTATGAAAAAAAAGATAGATGCGGAAAAATAAAAATTAAAATATATAATAAAAAAGATGTATATTTAAATGGAATAAAGTTAAAAAAATTAAGTGAATTATTAGGGAATATAAATATTGTAATTTTTACTCCAGATGATATTCAAATTTTAAAAGGTGGTCCACAAAACAGAAGAAGATTTTTAGATATTATGATAAGTCAATTAAAACCAAATTATATGTATAATTTAAACTTATATTTAAAAACAATTGAAGAAAGAAATCATTATTTAAGACAAATAAGAGAAGAAAATAAAAATGAAGATATGCTAGAAATTTGGGATGAAAAATTAATTGAATATGCAGAAATAATAGCTAAATATAGAAAAGATTTCACTAAAAAAATACAAGAAAAAATAGAAAAAATACATAGAAAAATAACTGAAAATAAGGAAAATATAAAAATAGAATATATTACAGATTGTGATAATAAAGAAAAATATAGAAAATTACTAAAGGAAAGAAGAAAATTAGATATTATAAAAGGATATACTACAAAAGGAATTCATAGGGATGATTTTAATATTTTTATAAATGATAAAGATTTAGGAATTTATGGTTCTCAGGGACAACATAGAACAGCTATTTTATCTTTAAAAATGGCAGAATTAAATATCATATATGATGAGATTGGAGAATATCCTATATTATTATTAGATGATTTCATGTCTGAATTAGATGAAAAAAGAAGAAAACATCTATTAGAGAATATAAAAAATATACAAGTTATAATTACTTGTACAGAAAAAATAGAACTTGAAAATAAAAATGTTTTAATATATAATGTAAAAGATGGAAAAGTAATAAAAGAAAATCAAAATTTTTAGGAGGAGACACAAATGGAAAAATACAAACATAAATATGGTGCAGAACAAATACAAGTGTTGGAAGGGCTTGAAGCCGTAAGAAAAAGACCTGGTATGTATATAGGAAGTACATCTGTAAGAGGTCTTCATCATTTAGTATATGAAATTGTAGATAATGGAGTAGATGAAGCTTTAGCAGGATATTGTACTGAAATTAATGTTATTATAGAAAAAGGAAATGTTATTTGTGTAACAGATAATGGTAGAGGTATACCAGTAGAAATACATCCAAAAACACATATTTCAACAGCAGAAACAGTTTACACAGTTTTGCATGCTGGTGGAAAATTTGGTGGAGATAGTGGATATAAAGTTTCAGGAGGATTACATGGTGTTGGTGCATCTGTTGTAAATGCTTTATCTTCTTGGGCTGAAGTTACAATAAAAAGAGATGGTGGAATCTATCAAATGTCTTTTGAAAAAGGAAAAACTGTAAAAAAATTAGAAAGGATTGGGGATGCTGAAGGTACAGGCACTAAGGTTAGATTTTTAGCAGATGATACTATTTTCGAGACTTTAGATTATGAATATGAAGTATTAGAAAAAAGATTTAGAGAAATAGCTTTTTTAACAAAAGGTTTAAAAATAACAATTGAAGATCAAAGAGAAGAAACACCAAAAAAATCTGAGTTTTGTTATGAAGGAGGTTTAGTTTCTTTTGTAGAATATTTAAATAAAAATAAAGAAAAGTTACATAAAACTCCAATATATATAGAAAAAAGTGGAGAAGTTCCAGTAGAAATTGCTATTCAATATACATCAAGTTATTCAGAAAATATATATACTTTTGTAAATAATATTAAT
Source organism: uncultured Clostridium sp. (assembly GCA_964449925.1). Lineage (GTDB taxonomy): Bacteria > Bacillota > Clostridia > TANB77 > CAG-508 > CAG-269. The sequence continues at coordinate 3,636 of CAYVCM010000007.1, read as the reverse complement.
ACAATCGAGGGAGGAACACACTTAGAAGGTTTTAAAAGAGCTTTAACAAAAGTTATGAATGATTATGCAAGAAGTCATAACATACTAAAAGAAAAAGATAGTAATTTACAAGGAGAAGATATTAGGGAAGGTATAACAGCTGTTGTATCTGTAAAAGTAAAAGAACCTCAATTTGAGGGGCAAACAAAAACTAAGTTAGGAAATAGTGAAGTTACAGGTGTTGTACAAAGTATGGTAAATGAGGCTTTATCAACATTTTTAGAAGAAAATCCAAATGTAGCAAAAGCAATATTGGATAAATGTATAAGTGCATCAAGAGCTAGAGAAGCTGCAAGAAAAGCTAGGGAATTAGTAAGAAAGAAAAGCAATTTAGAAACATCAACTTTACCAGGAAAACTTGCAGATTGTAGTAGTAAAAACGCAGATGAATGTGAAGTATATATAGTAGAAGGAGACTCTGCAGGAGGTAGTGCAAAACAAGGAAGAGATAGAAAATTTCAAGCAATTTTGCCTTTATGGGGGAAAATGTTAAATGTAGAAAAAGCTAGAGCAGACAAAATTTATGGAAATGATAAATTAAATCCTGTTATTGTAGCTATTGGAGCAGGAATTGGAGCAGATTTTGATGTTAGTAAAATAAGATATGGAAAAGTAATTATAATGGCAGATGCTGATGTAGACGGTTCTCACATTAGAACATTATTATTAACATTTTTCTTTAGATATATGAGACCACTAATAGAAAATGGAAATGTATATTTAGCACAACCACCATTATATAAATTATCTAAAAAAGGGATGGAAGATAAGTATTGTTATACAGATGAAGATTTAGAAAAAGCATATAAAGAATTAGAAGAAAAAGGAATTGCAAGAGAATCTTTATCATTACAGAGATATAAAGGTTTAGGAGAAATGAATCCAGAACAATTATGGGATACAACAATGAATCCAGAAACAAGAATTCTTATAAAAGTAACAATGGAAGATGCTCAAAAAGCTGATGAAATATTTACATTACTAATGGGAGATGAAGTTGAACCAAGAAGAGAATTTATCCAAAAAAATGCAAAATATGTAAGAAATCTAGATATATAAATATAAAAAATTTAAAGGCAGATAAAATATATTATCTGCCTTTAATCAATAAAGCTAATAATCATAATATTATAATAAAGATGAATGTTTTCAAATATATATATTACATTATTTTAAAATAATTTAAATGGTCATATACAATATAATCAAATAAATAAAAATAAGTAATATATTTAAAGATATAATATAAAAAGAATATAATACATCCAGTTAAACATAATAATATATAAAAATATTATTAAATTTATTATCATTATTAACTTTATAATATTATTATATTCAAAAATAAAAAAATTATTCAAAAAAATTAAAAAATTTTTTTAGTAACATATATATATATTAAATATTAAAATAAAAAAGCAAATATAAATTATAAATAAACTAATTTTTATGTTGTTATATAAAGAAGAATAAAAATGAGTAAAAATAAAAGTCGAATTTTGTCAAAAAGTTTTTCTTGACAATGAATGTAAAATAATGTAAAATGGCATGCAAAGGAGTGTGAAGAATATAAAAGAAAAAACTATACAAGAATGGATACCTATTCGCCAAATTTTTAAAGAGGGCATTATAGAATTAGAGAATAGAACATATATTAAAATTTTAGAAGTTATTCCTATAAATTATAATTTAAAGTCTGATTTAGAAAAAGAATCAATATTAAATTCTTACAAAATTTTTTTAAAAACATGTAATTTTGATATTCAAATTTTAATTCAAAGTAATAAAGAGGATTTAAGTCATCATATTTCAAAAATAAAGAAAAGTATAAATAAAAAAGAAAATAAATATTTAAAAAATATATCTCAAAATTATATTCAATATATTTCTAATCTAAATAATAGTCAAAAATCATCTTCAAAAAAATTTTATATAATCATAAAAAATAAATCTTTCAATAAAAAAGAATTAAATATAGAAATAATAAAACAAGAATTAAATGAAAAATATTTAAAAATAAAAGAATGTTTAGCAAGATGTGGAAATAAAGTAATAAATATTGAAGAAAAAGAAGAAATACTAAAAGTTTTCTTTTCATTTTTTAATACCAAAAAACATTTCAGCAAATTAGAAAATAAAAAGGAGGTATAAATATAAAAGCAAGTAAATTTTTAAAAAATAGAACTAAAGAAAAAAAATTAGAAATTTTAGAAGGTACAATATTTGAAAAGGATAAAATAGCTCCAAGTTATGTTAATTTACACAATCCTAAATATATAGAAATAGATGATATATACTATATGGGAATAATAATTGTTGATTATTATAGAGAACAAACAGATATCATATTTAAGACAATTATAGAAAGCAATTTAAATGTAAATATATCAATTTTTTATGAAAAACAGAATTCATATCATGTTATAAAAGAATTAACATATCATATTGGAAATGTTGGTTTAGAAGTAAAAAGTAATAACGAAAATAGGCAAGACATAGATATTGCTACATCAACATATGGAGATGCAAAATATATAAGAAGAGAAATGCAAATAAATAATGAAGAAATGTATTTTTTATATACATATTTATTGATATATGCAAATGATATAAAAGAATTAGAATATTTAAGTAATAAAATAGAAGGAATATCACAAAGTAAAGGATTGCAAACAAGAAAAGCAACTTTCAGACAAGAAGAAATTTTTAGAAGTTGTTTACCTATAATAGAAAATAATAAATTAATAAAAAATGTGGCAAAAAGAAATATACTGACTTCTAGTTTAGTTGCAACATATCCATTTATATCTTCTACAATTTTTGATAAAGAAGGAATATTTATAGGTACAAATATATATAATAATTCATTAGTTTTTATAGACAGATATGATACACAAAAATATAAAAATGCTAATATATGTATTTTTGGTACAAGTGGTGCTGGAAAATCATTTTACACGAAATTATTAATATTAAGATATCGATTAATGGGAATAAAGCAATATATTATTGATCCTGAAAGAGAATATGTTAATCTAAATGATAAATTAAAAGGAACCAGAATAATAATAGGTCCTAATTCTGAAACATATATAAATATATTAGAAATAAGAAAAGAAAGTATTGAAGATGGAGAAAATGGATATTTGGCAACGAAAATTAGTAAGCTGATTGGATTTTTTAATTTGATTCTTGGAGAATTAAATGAAGAAGAAAAAGCACTAATAGAAGAGAAATTAATTGAAACATATAAAATAAAAAATATAAATTTTGATGATAAATCATTATACAAAAAGGAAAATAATAAAAAAATATTTAAAAATAATAAAGATATGCCAATACTAGAAGATTTGTATAACTGTTTGCAAAAAGATAAAAGAACAAAAAAATTTGCAATAAAATTAATACCTTTTGTAAAAGGATCAATGAAATTTTTTAACAATTATACAAATATAGAAATAAAAAATGAATTAATTGTTGCAGATATATATGAATTAGGAGAAGAAAATTTAAAGTATGGAATGTATTTATTCACAGATATATTTTGGGACAAGATAAAAGAAAATAGAAAAGAAAAAAAGGCGATTTATTTAGATG
>CAYVCM010000006.1:0-39107 GCA_964449925.1 uncultured Clostridium sp. | reverse complement strand
TAGAATAATACAAGATAGAATTTATATATCAGATTTTGATGAGCTTTTATTAAATACTAAAAAGTTAAATAAAAAAGGAAATAAAGAATAGGAAATTATATATTATAACCAAAAAACGGACAAACCTTTATATATAAAAGAAAACATAAAATTTTGAAATAGGCTGAAAACTTAACTTTTGAAAATCAAAATTGACTCTGAATGTAGTTATATCAAGCGTTTTAAGGAGTAATGTCAAGATACACAAATTTTGACAGTTAAATAGGAAGAGTTCAGAAGAGGATAGATATAAAAAGCAGATTGAGAAAGATAAAGCAAAATAATATATTATTCAAAGGCTAAAAAAATGATAGTGAGTAAAAAAAGAATAATTATTTAATTGCAATAATGAAGATAATATAATAAGCTGAAACAAGTAAAAAAACGGCAAAATTTAATATAAAATTTTGCCGTTTTTATTCTATAAATTCTTATTAATATAAAGGATGTTTTTTACAAAGAGTTGCAACTTCCGTTTTTACTTCATCTTCATATTCTTTGTAATTACTTAAAGTCATCATATTAATTAACTTAGCAATAACTTCCATATCATCTTCAACAAATCCCCTTGTAGTTAAAGCAGGAGTTCCTAATCTGATTCCACTAGTAATTGTCTTTTTCTCTGTATCAAAAGGTACAGCATTCTTATTTACTGTAATTCCAACATCATCTAACCTTGTTTCTAATTCTTTTCCTGTAATATTTTTATTTCTTAAATCAAGTAAAATAAGATGATTATCAGTTCCACCTGTTAGAACATTAAATCCATAAGAAATTAAACATTCAGCCAATTTTTTAGCATTTGCAATTACTTGTTTTGCATATTCAATGAATTCTGGTTTTAAATCTTCACCAAAACATACAGCTTTTGCAGCTACAACATGTTGTAAACCACCACCTTGTAATCTTGGAAAAACAGCTAAATCTATTTTTTTAGCCCATTCTTCTTTACAAAGAATTAATCCACCTCTAGGACCTCTTAGGGTTTTATGAGTAGTAGAAGTTACAAAATCACAATAAGCTATAGGACTTAAATGCAAGCCAGTTGCAACTAATCCAGCAATGTGAGCCATATCACACATAAGAAGACATTTATTATCTTGAGTTAATTCTTCTGTCTTAGATTTTATTTCATTTACTTTATCGGTAATTTCTCTAAAGCGTTTAAAATCAATTTGTCTAGGGTAAGCACTAGCACCGCATATAATAAGTCTAGGTAAATTTTCTAATGCCAATCGTTCTACATCATCATAATCTATTAAATAAGTTTCAGGATTTACATCATAATATATTGGAGTATAAAATCTACTTTGTGCAGTAGCTGGAGACATATGTGTTATATGAGCACCTGAATTTAATGTCATAGTTAATACTTTATCATCTTTTTTTAAACAAGCAATATAAACAGCTTCATTTGCTTGAGCTCCACTATGTGGTTGCACATTGGCATATTCAGCATTAAATAATTTGCAAGCTCTATCTCTAGCCAAATTTTCTGTTACATCTATGTATTTACATCCAGCATAATATCTGTTTCCAGGATAACCTTCGGCATATTTATTTGTATGATAACTACCCATAGCTTCCATAACGGCTAAACTTGTAAAATTTTCACTAGCAATTAATTCTAAACAATTTTGTTCTCTTTTCTTTTCTGAAACTAAAGCTTCATATACTTCAGGATCAAATTTTTTTACATTTTCAAACTCCATAACATACCTCCATTTAAATAAATTTTAATAAACCTTTCTAATTCATAAACATTTTATATAAATAATTTAAGTTTTGTCAATATAATTTAAGATTAAAAAAAGTTTGAATTTTATGGAAAAATAATAAGAAGTATGATATATTAAAAGCAAATTGTGTATAAAAAAATATATTGCGCAACACAACAGTTTTGTGCAATTAATAATTATATATATGGTAGGGAAGAAATGAAAGAAAAAGTTTTAAGAATCATGAATGAAAAAAAAATATGGTTAATAGCATTTATAGTAATAGCAATTTTATTTGATATACCATCTATTTTATATTTAATAGAAAATGGAACAGTACAAAATTTTGAAGAATACTTTTTATTTTGTTTAGACAATACAACAGATAGAGTAAACCAAACAATATTATATATAATACTATTAACACTACTCACAATATGCTTTTTTGGAATTGTAAAAAATAGAGAGAAACTTTTTAAAACCAATAAACAAATATATGTATATATTGCTATCATTTCATTTATTTTTGTTATTGTTATACCATTTTTAAGTTCAGATGTTTTTTATTACTTAGGTACTGGAAGACTAGACAGTGCATATGGACAAAATCCGTATTATGTGACTATAAAAGAATTTGTAGAAGGTGAAGATAATAGTCAATATTTAGAACAAGACACCGTATTAGCAAAAGGATATGAAAATGATTGGGGAAATACAACAGTTGTATATGGACCAGTTTGGACATTAATTTGTAAAATAGTGGCAGGAATTTCTTTTGGGAATATAGATTTAGGATTATTAGTATTTAAATTATTAAACTTAATAATTCATTTAATAAATTGTTACATTATTTATAAAATAACAGGAAAAAAATTGTGGGTATTATTATATGGATTAAACCCATATATGATGATAGAAGGAATAGCAAATGTACATAATGATATATATGTAGTTACATTCATATTAGCATCTTTGTATTTCTTATTAAAAAAGAAGAATTTAATTATAAGCATTATATTTTTAGCATTAGCTACTGCAATAAAATATTTTGCAATTCTATTATTGCCATTTATAATTATCTATTATTTTAGAGATAAAAAGCCAGGAGAGAGATTGAAGAAATGCTTTTTATATGGTATGCTATTTGTGTTAGTAGTAGCAATTACTTATTTATTATATGTACAAGATATACAAGTATTAAGTGGAATTGTTGCACAACAAGAAAAATTTACCAAAAACTTTTATATAATATTAATGGAATATTTCGATATACCAAATTTAGTTTCTAATGTAAATAGAATATTACTACTTTCATTTGTTATTATATATTTCTTTACCTGTTTGACATTGTTATATAAAAAACACATAAAATTTAGGGAAGAGATAAAAAAGACAGAATATTTTTTAATTGCATTTCTATTTTTACTAATTACAAATTTTCAACCATGGTATATCATATGGTTATTTCCATTAATGATGTGGCAAAACAAAAATATAGTACAATTAATTGTACAAATTTCATTAATCAGTCAATTTGCTAATAGTGTTTTCTTAATTAATGGAGAAGATTGGAGAAATGGAACGCCATTCACATTTTTTATGGTATTAGGTGTATGTGCTTGTTTAATTATAGAACAAGTTTTAAAGAATCAAAAAATGAAAAGAATAAATATATAATAATTAACAGAAAGAGGTTGCTTTTAAGCTAGAGGGAGGAAGATAGATGGATAATTTTGTTTTAATAGATGGAAATAGTATAATGAATAGAGCATTTTATGGAATTATGGGAAGTAAAATGTTAACAACAAAAGATGGAAAATATACAAATGCAGTATATGGCTTTTTAGCAATCTTATTTAAGTTAATCGAAGATACAAATCCCCAATATATGGCAGTTGCATTTGACCTAAAAGCACCAACAGCAAGACATAAATTATATGAAGGATATAAAGCCAACCGAAAAGGAATGCCAGATGAATTGGCAGAGCAAATGCCACTAATTAAAGAAATATTAAAAGCCATGAATATTGACATTGTAGAAAAAGAAGGATATGAAGCAGATGATGTTTTAGGAACACTTTCAAGATATGGAGAAAAGCAAGGACTTAATGTTACAATATTATCTGGAGACAGAGATACATTTCAATTAGCAACAAATAATGTAACAATTAGAATTCCTAGAACAAAAGGTGGAAAAACAGAAACAGATTTATATGATAGAAATAAAATTATAGAAACTTATGGAATAGAACCAAAACAATTAATAGAAGTAAAAGGGTTACAAGGGGATAGCTCAGACAATATACCAGGTGTTCCAGGAGTAGGAGAAAAAACAGCATTATCACTAATTCAAAAATATGGTTCTATTGAAAATTTATATGACAAAATAGAGAAAAACGAAGATGATTTAAAAGGTAAACAAAGAGAAAAAATTAAAGATAATAAAGAACTAGCAGAGTTATCAAAAACATTAGGAACAATCAATATAGAAGTTCCAATAGAAGATACACTAGAACAATTTAAAGTAGAAGAATGGGACAAAGAAAAAGTATTAAAATTATTTAAAGAATTAAACTTTAATAGATATATAGAGCGTTTTAATTTATCAGGAGAAAAAGGTAATGAAGAAGAAACCTACAAGATAGATTTTAAAATTATTGAAAAATCACTAGAAGAATTAATAGATATTATTATGACACAAAAAAACATGATATTTTACTTGCAAACAGAAAAAGATGATGACCAAGAAAATATTATAAAAGAAAAAATAACAGGAATAAGTGTATATAATCCAGAAATTCAAGAAGCATATTATATAAAACTAGACCAAGAAAAAATCATACAACTAAAAAATATATTTGAAGACGCAAATATAAAAAAGACAAGTATTAATTTAACCAAAGAATATATTTTATTAAAACAAGCAGACATTACTTTAAATGGAATTGAAAATGATATATCAATAGGAGCATATATCTTAAATCCTACAAATAACAAGTTAGAATTAAAAAATCTAGCAATGCAATATTTGGAAATTGATATAGATGAATATGTAGGAGAAGAAGATAATCAAAAACAAATGACATTATTTGATGAAAATTCTGGAGAAAATGTAAAAAAAGATTCAGAAAAATATACATTATATGCTTATATAATTGAAAAAATAAATAAAATTATCTTACAAAAATTAAAAGAAACTAATAGTTTTGAATTATATACAAATATTGATATGCCAACAGTAGAAGTATTATCTAACATGCAATGGAATGGTATGTATGTAGATAAAGAAGAATTAAGTAAATTTGGAGAAGAATTAACTGCACAAATAGAAATATTAACTAAAAAAATACATGAAATGGCAGGAGAAGAATTTAACATTAATTCTACAAAACAATTAGGAGAGATTCTTTTTGAAAAAATGCAATTACCAGTCATTAAGAAGACAAAAAATGGATATTCTACAGATGTAGATGTACTAGAGAAATTAAAAAGAGAAGATCCAATAATTGAAAAAATACTAGAATACAGGCAATTAATGAAATTAAATTCCACATATGTAGAAGGATTAAAACCATTTATTAATCCAAAAACAAATAGAATCCATTCATTTTTCCATCAAACTATAACAGCAACAGGAAGAATTAGTTCAACAGAGCCAAATTTACAAAATATCCCTACAAGATTTGAATTGGGAAAACAAGTTAGAAAAGTATTTAAGCCAGCAGAAGGAAAAGTATATATTGATGCAGACTATTCTCAAATAGAACTAAGAGTATTAGCACATATTTCTGAAGATAAGCACATGATAGATGCCTTTAAAAATAATGAAGATATTCATAAACAAGCAGCTTCAAAAGTATTTAAAACGCCAATAGAAGAGGTAACAAAAGAGCAAAGAAGTAATGCAAAAGCAGTAAACTTTGGAATTGTATATGGAATTAGTGACTTTGGATTAGCAGAACAATTAGGAATTTCTAGAAAAAGAGCAAAACAGTATATAGATGAATATTTGACAGAATATGCAGGAATAAAAGCATTTATGGAGAATATTATTGAGAAGACAAAAGAAAAAGGATATGTAGAAACACTATTTCATAGAAGAAGATATGTTCCAGAATTACAATCTAAAAACTATATGGTAAGGCAATTTGGAAATCGTGTTGCCATGAATACACCAATACAGGGGACAGCAGCAGATATTATGAAAATTGCAATGATAAATGTAAGTAAAGAATTAAAAAAAAGAAGTTTAAAATCAAAAATTGTTTTACAAGTACATGACGAAATGATGATAGAAGCACCAGAAAATGAAAAAGAAGAAATAAAAACAATTATGCAAACAGAAATGGAATCTGCAATACAATTAAAAATACCACTAGTAGCAGAAATATCAGAAGCAAAAAATTGGTATGATTGTAAATAAAATATAAAATGTTGGCAAAGAAAATAAAAAAGGGGAAACTTAAAAATATTAAAGGAGAGAAAACTTTGCTAAAAAACAAATATAAAATAATAGGTACAATTATTATAGTATTCATAATAATTATATTAGTTGTTTTATTTAAAGATAAATTATTAAAAATGTTATATCCTAAAAAATATAGTGAGATTATATCAGTCTATGCAGAAGAATATAATGTTGAAGAAAATTTGATTTATGCACTTATAAAAGCAGAAAGCAATTTTAATAGTGAAGCTATTTCCAATAAAAATGCTATTGGTCTAATGCAAATTGTAGAAGAAACTGCAATAGATGTTGCAAATCAAAATCAAATAGAAATTGATAAAGAAAACATAACAGAAGAATTAATGGATGTAAACAATAATATCAACATAGGAACTAAATATTTATCTACACTATTATCACAATATGGAAATATAGAAGTAGCATTAGCAGCATATAATGCAGGTATAGGAACAGTTAACAACTGGATAGAAAAGCAGGTTATACAAGCAGATGGATCAGATATAGAAAATGTACCATACAAGGAAACAAATCAATATGTTAGAAAAATATTAAGAGACTATAATATGTATAATAATTTATACGGATAATGTCTCATTGGGGACGTTTCTTTTTGAGACATTTTATAAAATATAATAATAAACATACTAGTGAGGAGGAAAAATGAAAATTATATTAGCATCCCAATCTCCAAGAAGAAAAGAATTATTAAAATTAATTATTCCAAAATTTGAAATTATGATAAGCAATCAAGAAGAAATTTTAAATGGTAAATTATCAGTAGAAGAACAAGTAACTGAAATTGCTTATACAAAGGCAAAAAATGTATATGATAGAACTGAAGGAGATAGAATTATCATTGGTTCAGATACTATTGTCACAAAAAATGGTAAAATATATGGAAAACCAAAAAACAGAGAACATGCAAAAAAAATGATAAAAGAATTGGTTACTCGGAAACAAAGTTCATGAAATTATAACAGGTTTGGCAATTTTAATAGATGAAAAAGGTGTATTAAAAGAATATAAAACATATGATGCAGTAAAAGTATACTTAAAAGATATAACAGATAAAGAAATAGAAAAATGGTTAGATACAGGAAATGCTATGGACAAGGCAGCAGCATATGGAATTCAAAATGAATTTTGTGTACATGTAGAAAAAATAGAAGGAAATTATAATTCGGCTCTTGGTTTACCAATACATAAGGTATATGATGTAATCAAAAACTATATAAATAAATAAAAAATATAGAAATAGCATATCTTTTTTTTTAAAAATGGTTGAAAAAATAATAATATTGTAATATAATTGTAACGAATTTGTAATAAAAAGTAAAAGAAGGGAAGAAATGCAAATGTTTAAATTTGGTTTTGGGCAAGATGTAGGAATTGATTTAGGAACTGCAACTGTAATTGTATATGTAAAAGGGAAGGGAATTGTATTAAGAGAACCTTCTGTTGTTGCTGTGGATAATATGACAGGAGAAGTTTTAGCTGTTGGACAAGAGGCAAGAAGAATGCTTCGGAAGAACACCAGGAAATATTGTTGCAACTAGACCTTTAAGAGATGGTGTTATATCAGACTATACAGTTACAGAAAAAATGTTAAAACACTTTATTAACAAAGTTTGTGGTAAATTTATTTTTGCACCAAGAATCATGATTTGTATCCCTTCACAAGTAACAGAAGTAGAAAAAAAGGCTGTTATAGATGCAGCAATACAAGCAGGAGCAAGGAAAGTATATTTAATAGAAGAACCAATTGCAGCAGCTATTGGAGCAGGAATTGATATATCAAAACCATGTGGAAATATGGTAGTGGATATTGGAGGAGGAACAACAGATATTGCTGTTATATCTTTAGGGGGTTCTGTTGTAAACACATCATTAAAAGTAGCTGGAGATAAATTTGACGAATACATAGTAAAATATATTAAAAAGAAACATAACATTATGATAGGAGAAAGAACAGCAGAAGATTTAAAAGTCAATATTGGATGTGTTTATCCTAAAATACAAGATACTGAAATGGATATAAGAGGAAGAGATTTAGTAACAGGACTTCCAAAAACATTAACTGTCCATTCAAGTGAAATGTTAGAAGCTTTATTAGAACCAGCAATGATGATTGTAGATGCAGTACATTCTGTATTAGAGAGAACACCACCAGAGTTATCAGCAGATATAAGTGATAAAGGAATTTATATGACTGGTGGAGGTTGTCTTGTAGATGGATTAGATAAGCTATTACAAGAAAAAACAGGAATTAATGTTATGATAGCCCAAGATACTGTATCATGTGTGGCTTTAGGAACAGGAAAAGCATTAGATAATTTAGATGTTTTAGAAGGAAAAACAAGTCGATGAACTTTAAGGAATATCCTTAAAGTTTATTTTCTTGAATAGGAAACAATATGAAACTTTTTAATTTCACAATACAAAGTGAAAATAATATTTTAATTTTTTGTCCTATCATAGGGAAAGTAATACTTTTTTATTATAGAGAAAGGAATATAAAAATGATAAAAACCGTAGCATTTATAACATTAGGATGTAAAGTAAATCAATATGAGACAAATGCCATGACACAGCAATTTATAGAAAGTGGATATAAAATTGTAGACCATAAAGAAAAGGCAGATATCTATATTGTAAATACTTGTACAGTAACAAATATGTCAGATAGAAAATCTAGACAAATGTTAAGAAGAGCAAAAGAATTAAATGCAGAAGCTATAATTGTTGCTTGTGGTTGTTATGCACAAGTATCTAGAGAAGAACTAGAAAAAATAGAAGAAATCAATTTGATATTAGGAAATGATGAAAAAAAAGGTATTGTTAATTATGTAGAAGAATATATAAATAGCAAAATACCAGCAACACAAGTTCAAGAAAAAAAAGATGCTCAAGTGAAGTTTACGAAGAAAGACATTATAAATCAAAAAGAATATGTAGAATTTGGTGATACCACATATACAGAAAAAACAAGAGCAGTTATAAAAATTCAAGATGGTTGTGATCGTTTTTGTTCATATTGCATAATTCCTTATGCACGAGGAAGAGTTAGAAGTAGAAAACCAGAACATATTTTATCCGAAATTAACAAAATTGCTCAAGAAGGTATAAAAGAAGTCGTTATTACAGGAATTCACATTGCTTCTTATGGTAAGGATTTTGAAAATGAATATAGATTAATTGATTTATTAGAGAAAATCAACAATGTAGAAGGCATTGAAAGAATTAGATTAGGTTCAATAGAACCTTTATTAATAACAAAAGAATTTGTTAGAAGATTAGAAAAATTATCTAAAGTATGTCATCAATTTCACTTATCATTACAAAGTGGATGTGATGAGACACTAAGAAGAATGAATAGAAGATATACAACAAGTCAATTTAAAGAAATTGTAGAAATATTAAGAAACGAATTTGAAGATGCTATACTAACAACTGATATTATAGTAGGTTTTCCAGGAGAAAGTGAAGAAGAATTTAAAAAAACATATAAATTTTTAAAAGAAATAAAATTCTATAAAATGCATATATTCAAGTATTCACAAAGAAAAGGAACAAGGGCTGCTATAATGCCAAATCAAATCGATGGCAATAAAAAAGAAGAAAGAAGCAAAAAATTAATAGAATTATCAAATAAAAATGAAGAAGAATATAATAAAAAATATATTGAAAAAGAAGTAGAAATTCTTTTTGAAGAAGAAAAAAACGGTATGTGGCAAGGACATACTAAAAATTACATATTAGCACATTACAAAACAGAAGAAAATATGGAAAACAAAATAAAAAAATTAAAATGTATAGGTGCAGAAAAAGAATACATTATTGTAAATTAAAGAATAAAAAATTAAGCATATTTACCCAAAATGACAAAATGTAACAAAAATGTAATCATTTTGTCATTAATATTTAACAAAAAAAGAGAAAAAAAGTATTGATAAATAAAAAAATATATAGTATAAATAAAGTAGTAAAATACTAAGCTACAAAGGAGGAAAACAAATGGCAGATTTAAAAGAAGAAAACAATGTATTTGGTGGAGTAGAATTTGATAATGGAAATAACACAGGTGTTGATACAAATGTTAATAATGAAAACGAAACAATGCAACAACCAGTAGATGCAAAAAGAAACACATTACCTGTAAAAAGAGGATTTTGGTCAAAATTTAAAACTTTCTGGTTCCAAGAAATTGATTGGAATAAAGAAATAACAGTAGAATTAACTCCATATCAACAAAAAATAGAAGATGAGATTAATGAATTTTTACATCAAGAAATTACATGGAAAAAAGTACATGATTTCTTGTTCCAAGAAATTACATTTGGAAAAAAGAAAACAGAAGTATAATGTCTCATTGGGGACGTTTCTTTTTGAGACATTTTTTGTAAATAATAGACAATATTTTTATATAAAAATTAGGATTTATTTTTTAAAAGTATAGCAAAGTAAAAGAAAATGTGCTATACTTTTTTTGTTATTAGGGGCAATATATAAAAACTAATAGATTTTTGATTAAATTTAGAAAGTAAGGAGAGATGAATTTTGCCCCGTATAGCAAGAAAATGTAGTATAACAAAAGTATATCATATCATTTTGAGAGGAAATGATAGACAAGATATTTTTTTCGAAGAACAAGATTATAGGAAATTTTTAAAAACAATAAATATTACAAAGGAAAAATATAAATATGAATTGTATGCATATTGTTTAATGACAAATCATGTACACTTAATTATTTATGATAAAAACAATCAACTTTCAAAAATTATGCAAAGTATTGAAATATCATATTCAAGTTACTTTGCAAAAAAATATAGCAAAAATGGACATTTATTTCAAAATAGATTCTTAAGCAAAAACGTGGAAAGTCAAGGGTATTTATATAGACTATGCAGATACATACATCAAAATCCTTTAAAAGCAGGAATTTCTGGTGTAGAAAACTATAAATGGAGTAGTTATAAAGAATTTATAAGTAGTGAGAAATTAATAAATTCAGAGTTGATTTTATCGATGTTTGGTCAAACGAAGTCTGAAGCAATAGAGCAATTTATTTTATTTCATAATTATATAACAGATGAAATTAATGAAGAAGTGGAATATGAAGGATTATCAAAATTAACAGATGAACAAGTAAAAAAGAAAATAAAAAAACTATTAGATTTAGAGGATATATCAGAAATTCATACTTATGATAGAAAAACACGAAATAGAAAAATATGCTTATTAAAAGAAATAAAGGGAACATCAAAAATTCAATTAGCACGAATTTTAGGAATGAATAAAAAAATGTTAGAGAGAATTATGAATGGCTAAAAATCTAAAATAAATATAAAAACAAAGGAAGAAGTCTAAATAAAAATGTCTCAAAAAGAAACGTCCCCAATGAGACATAAATAAAAATGTCTCAAAAAGAAACGTTCCTAATGAGACAAATTAGTAAAAAGAAAGGAGTCTGGGGAGGTTATATAAAAATGTCTCAAAGAGAAACGTCCCCAATTGGACATGGCGAAAAGTAAAACGATTTTTGTATGTAGTGAATGTGGTAACGAGTCAAGTAAATGGCTTGGAAAATGTCCTGCTTGTAATAGTTGGAATACATTTTATGAGCAAAAAGTGGTAGAAACAAAATCAGGAGGACATAAAGATTTAGCTAAAAGTGAAAATAAGCCACAAAAATTAAATTTATATGAAGCAAAAGAAACGATTAGAACTTCAACAGGTTTTGGAGAGCTAGATAGAGTGCTAGGTGGTGGTCTTGTAAAAGGTTCTCTTGTATTACTTGGTGGAGAGCCTGGAATTGGAAAATCTACATTGATTTTGCAAATTTGCGATAAAATAAAAGGCGAAGGAAAAGTTTTATATGTTTCAGGTGAGGAATCTGCAGAACAAATAAAGATGAGAGCAGATAGATTAGGTATTAATAATGATGATATTTTATTTTTAGGAGAAACAGATATCGATGTTGTTAATCAAGCAATTATTGAAATAAATCCAAAACTTGTAATAATAGATTCTATACAAACTATGTATTCAGAAGAAATTTCAGCAGCTGCAGGAAGTGTAAGCCAAGTAAGAGAGATCACTTCACAAGTGATGAGAATTTGTAAATCTAAAGCGATTACAACAATTATTATAGGACATGTAACAAAAGAGGGAAATATAGCAGGTCCAAGAGTTCTAGAGCATATGGTTGATACTGTATTGTATTTAGAAGGTGAAAGGTATTTTTCATATAGAGTTTTAAGAGGTGTTAAAAATAGATTTGGCTCAACTAATGAAATTGGTATGTTTGAGATGAAAGAAGAAGGGCTATGTGAAATAACAAATCCATCAGATATTTTAATTTCAGAAAGAAAAGATAACCCAGCAGGTTCTTGTATTGTTTCAAGTATAGAAGGGACAAGAGCAATGTTAATAGAATTGCAAGCACTTACTACCCAAACTATTTTTGGCTTTCCAAGAAGGACAGCAAATGGAACAGATTATAATCGTCTTGCAATATTAATAGCTGTTCTAGAAAAAAGAGCAGGCATGATGTTAGGTAGTCAAGATATTTATTTAAATATAGTTGGAGGAATACGCATAAACGAACCTTCTATTGATTTAGGTATGCTGATGGCTGTTGCTTCTAGTTTTAAGAATATAGCTATACCTAAAGATATGGTTATTATAGGAGAAGTTGGATTAACAGGAGAAGTAAGAAGAATTAATTTAATAGACAAAAGACTAAAAGAAGCAGAAAAATTAGGATTTAAAACTTGTATTATTCCAGAATCTAACAAAAAAGACTTGAAAGAAAAATATAAATTAGATATAATAGGTGTTGGCGATATTAATATGGCAATGAAAAAAATTGGGTTAAAATAAAACCAAAAGCAAAAAGGGAAGAGAGGAGATTAATTTTGAAAAAGCTAAAAGAAGATAATATCACATCTGTTTTAAAATTAATTGCTCCAGGAACTCCTATAAGAGATGGTTTGGAAAGCATATTAAGAGCAAAAACCGGAGCATTATTACTAATTACAGACAATAATGAAGTTATAAAAGAAATCGTAGATGGTGGATTTATAATAAATGAAGATTACACATCATCAAAATTATATGAATTAGCAAAAATGGATGGAGCAATTGTTTTAAGTGGTGACATGAAAAAAATATTATATGCCAATACACAATTAATTCCAGAACACGAAATCATAACAACTGAAACAGGAACAAGGCATAGAACAGCAGAAAGAACAGCAAAACAGACGGGAGAATTAGTTATAAGTATTTCACAAAGAAGAAATATCATTACAGTTTTTAAAGGAAATGATAGATATGTTTTAGAAGATACAGATGTTGTATTAAATAAAGCAAATCAAGCTATTCAAACATTAGAAAGATATAAAAAAGTATTTGATAATAAGTTAAACATCTTGAACGAATACGAATTTAATGATATAGTAACATTACAAAATGTTGTACTTGTTATTCAAAGAGCAGAAATGGTAATGCGTATTGTAGAAGAAATACAAAGACAAATCTATGAACTTGGAAATGATGGAAGATTAGTAAAAATGCAATTAGATGAATTAATCGGTGGATTAGAAAAAGAAGAAAGTTTAATCATTAAAGATTATCTGATTAAAAAGAGAAAAACTCCTGAAAAAATTCTAGATGAATTAAAAGATTTAGAATATGAAGAAATATTAAAAGAATCATCAATTGCAAAATTATTAGGATATGAATACTTTGACAATTATGATGAAGTTGCTGTATATCCAAAAGGATATCGAATCTTAAGTAAAGTTCCAAGAATGCCAAACAACATTGTTGAAAACTTGGTAGATTCCTTTAAATCTTTTCAACATATATTAGCAGCTGACATTGAAAGCTTAGACGAAGTAGAAGGAATAGGAGAAGTTAGGGCAAGGACAATTAAACAATCTTTAAAAAGAATGCAAGAACAATTTGTTTTTGATAACATTATTTAAAAATACTATAAATGAAAGGAAAAGTGAAGTAAATGAGAAAATTAAAAAATATTATGTGGGTAGTAGCTTTAATTATTTTAATTGTTTTGATAGGCATAATTGCTTATGGATATTATAGAAATGCAACTATGGAAGTTACAAGACCAGTTGCAACTATGGAAGTAGAAAATTTTGGGACAATCAAGTTTGAATTATACCCAGAATATGCACCAGAAACAGTAGCAAACTTTATTACATTAGCTAATAGAGGATTTTATGATGGGTTAACATTTCATAGAATCGTTGCAGACTTCATGATACAAGGTGGAGACAAAAATGGAGATGGATCAGGATTAGCAACAACAAGTGATTTAATGGATGATGGTGATGATACAGAATATACAATAAAAGGTGAATTTATAGCAAACGGTGTAGATAATCAATTGCAATTTGATGAAGGTGTTGTTGGAATGGCAAGATCAGATTATACCAGCTATTCATCATCACTAACAGAAGATTCATATAATTCAGGAAGTTCACAATTCTTTATTATGACAGCTGATAATACTAGTTTAAATGGACAATATACAGCTTTTGGTAAGGTTATAGAAGGAATGGATATTGTACATCAAATAGAAGCAGTAGAAGTAACAACATCAGATGATGATGATACAGAAGAAAGTACACCAGTTGATCCACCAGTAATTACATCTATAAGAGTAGAAACTAATGGTATTGATTATGGATTACCTGAAACATTAGAACCATTTGACTATATGACATGGTTATATAAACAATATGGACTTGATACTAATAGCTTAACAACACTTGAATAATATATTGTGTTTTTGAGAATACTTTAAAATAGTACAATTTTTAATACTGTTCAGTCTTATTATATAATAAGAAAAGTATTTGGTAGGATTGAACTGTAACATTTTTTAAAATAAAAATGAAGAAAATTTATAAAATAGTTGACAAAATGGGGTAAAATGGGTTAAAATAAAAAATGTGCTAATCAAAAGGTGCACGTAAACTATGGTGGATGTAGCGTAGTTGGTTAACGCGCCAGTTTGTGGCACTGGAGACCGTGGGTTCGAGTCCCATCTTCCACCCCATGTATATTGGGCTGTAGCCAAGCGGTAAGGCACCAGACTTTGACTCTGGCATGCGCTAGTTCGAATCTAGCCAGCCCAGCCAAGTAAAATAGCGACTTTCAGTGATTTGAGAGTTGTTATTTTTTTGTCTGTCTAACAAAATGTCTAACAAATTAAAAATTTAATAAATAATTTTATTAATTAGTAATGATTTTCAATAATCTTTAAAAACAAAAATAAAAGAATTTGTTAGACAACTTTTAGACTAGAAGATAAAACATCGGCAGAAAATGATTTATTAGATACAGATTTTTTCCAAGAAGTTGAACAAATGAATGAAAAATATTCTAAAGAAATGGAAAAAAGGTTTATTGGACAAACACAAGATTATAAAGAAAATGCAGAAAATATTATAGGCAATACTAATGTAAAAAAGATTATATATATGCCATTTACACCAGAATTATTTAGTATAGAACCTTGTTGTTTATCAGATAAAAATAATAATGGAGAGTTTGCAGTACAATTTACTATTCCAACAGATGAGAAAGAATTTGAAGAAATGTTTGGAATGGAATATACAGAAGGAATAGAAAGTGTAATACTATTTCACGAAAAAATGCACGCAGATATACCAACAAAGAGCAAAGAAAATTTTAAAAATCCAATGCAAAGAGAATTAGATTCACACTTAAAACATACTATTATTGAATTATTGGCAAATGGAGAAATGGGAATAGACATAGCAAATCATTCAAATTGCTTCCAAAGTGTATTTCATACAGGAAAAATACCATATAAAGATAGAACACTTAAAACTGATGACCTACAAGAGTTAGGGATTAAAGACAATGAATTATTACATACAGAGGCAAATGAAAAAACATGGAACGGAACAGAACATTTTTCAAAAGAAGATATGGGAATTATAAAAATAAGAGGAATGATGTATCCATATATTTTAATGTATAAAAATAGAAATAATGCACAACAATTAGAAAATGTTATAAGTGAAATTCAAAGAGATATACCACTAATTGAAGAAATCTACGGAAGAGAATTTGCAGAGAAAATACAAAATCCAGATTTTTTGAAAACTGTTCAAAGTAGTGTGAAACCATATAATAATGTATTAGAATTTACTGAAGGTATGTCAAGAGAGTTATTGGGTATTGAGCAAGTAAAAAAATTAGAAAATACTTTACAAGAAACTAGAGAAAACCAAGAACAGAATTCGGAATATTTAGTAACACCAAGTACAATAGAACATGATACACAAGGAATAAGACTACAAGAAATAAATAATGTTGTTCAAGAGATAAAGCAAATACAAAAACAAAAAGTAGGGCAAAAAGGACAAATTTCAAAATAATTACAAAATGAATTGTTTATATTAGAGGAAAACAAATGTCGATGTTTGATAGTGTAATGGCATATTCAAAGGTATATGAAGTATTAAATCTAATGGAAGATAAAGAATTGAAATTCAAAAAAATACATTTAAAAAATGCTTTTGGATTTTTACTACACTTAAAGAAAAACATTAAAAATGTTGAAAAAATTTTCATGGAGGAGGAAAACAAAAGATATTTTTGCAGTTATATTTAGAGATTGTTGGATGACATCATATCAAAAAGAAAGAATGAAAGCAAAAGAAAAGAAGACTTATATTTTTCAACCGTTGTTGACATATAAGCTATCAAAATCTTGTGTAGAATATACTAGTTCATTATAGTTAGAAGTATTTTTATAATTATTATATTTATTATTATTTATATATTTGTTGGTTTTGAGAATATTATTAGTATAATTTTGATACTAATGTTAAGCTTCTTATATATGTGTAATAATTACGAATTTTACACAAATGTGTGTCGAAATCTTTGATTTTGTTAACGCACGACTTTCTCATAATGTAGATAAAATATTTTTAATTTGTTCTTTAATCATATTAAGAGCAACCTTATTATTACCACCTTCAGGGACAATAATATCAGCATTTTTTTTACTATATTCAACAAATTGTTCATGCATAGGTTTAACAGTCGTACAATATTGTTCAATAACAGAATCAATATTCCTACCACGCTCATTAACATCGCGAACAAGTCGTCTAATAAAACGAATATCGGCATCTGTATCAACAAAAATTTTAATATCCATTAAGTCTCTAAGTTGTTCGTTTTCAAAAATTAAAATACCTTCAACAATAATTATTTTCTTTGGTTCAACAAGAACAGTTTCTTTTTCTCTATTATGTTTAACAAAAGAATAAATTGGACGTTGAATAGATTTTCCTTCCTTTAAAAGTTTTAAATGTTCAATTAAAATATCTGTATCAAAAGCAAGTGGATGATCGTAATTTAATTTTTGACGTTCTTCAAGAGTAAGTTCATCATGTTGTTTATAATAATAATCATGACAAAGTACAGTAATGTCATTTTTAAATTCTTCTTTTAAATTTTCGGCTAATGTGGTCTTACCAGAACCACTACCTCCAGCTATTCCAATAATTATAGGTGTCATAAGCAATTCCTTTCCAAATTAAATTATATTTATTATATGACATTTTTCGCTATATCTCAAGTGTTAAGGCGAAAATATTAAAGAAATTACATCATTACTAAATGTTAATATTGAGTATTTTTTTAATTAATTATATAATTTCTATAATAAGGAGTGAAAAATTAGTATGAATACAATAATATATTTAGTAAAACATGCAGATGAACTTAAAGAAAAAGGGATACAAAATAGTAATGATACTGCACAATTAATAAATGAAAAAAGTATTTTATCAATAGAAGGAGAAGAACAATCAAAAAAACTAAGTAAAAACCAAGAATTGCAAAATGTAGATATTCTATGGTCTAGTAGTTATGCAAGAGCAAAAGGTACTGCAAAATATATAGCATATAAAAATAATATAAATATAAATATTGATTCAAGTTTAAATGAGAGAAAATTAGGAAATTTAGAAGAGCTATCTAAATGGATGAAAAATAAGCCATATGGGGTAGTAGAAGCATATTTGCAAGATAAAAAATGGAAGTCAAGAGAAGGAGAAAGTTGTGAAGAAGCGACAGAAAGAGTCTCAATATTTTTGCAAAAAATATTAGAAGAAAATATAGGGAAAAAAGTAGTATTAGTAAGTCATGGAGCATTAATTAGTTTTCTATTAACAAATTGGTGTGAATTAAATCAAGACATGAAATTAGTATTCAATAATAAGATAATAGAGATAAAAGAGCCTAGTATTACAAAGTTAACTTTTGAAAGAAAAACATTAATAAATATTGAAACTATCGAATAGAATAAAGCATTTATCAAGAAAAATGTTTTTATCTGGTAGCATATAAAAACTGAACTAGATGTCTAAAAACAAATTGCATTTGTAGCAAGTTTATGATATAAATAAGAAAAATATAAAATTTGTAATATACATAGAAATTCTAGAAAGGAGATAATAAAAATGAAAATATTAATTATTTGTAGTAAAGCATTTTATAAAGATATAGAACCAATAAAAGAAAAATTAGAAAAAATGGGACATGTAGTAGAATTACCAAATTCATATTATGAACCAGATGCAGAAAAGAAAAGTTGGGATTTAGGTAAAAAAGAACATGCAGAATTTAAAGCAAGAATGTTTAGAATGAGTGAAGAGAGAATTGCTAAAATGGATGCAGTATTAACATTAAACTTTGATAAGAATGGAAAGAAAAATTATATAGGAGGAGCTACATTTATTGAAATATATGAAGCTTTTATGAAAAACAAGAAAATTTATTTATATAATGATATTCCTGAAGGAATGCTATTTGATGAAATATCAGGATTTTCTCCAATAATAATTAATGGGGATTTAACATTAATAAAATAAAAATATTTTAATTAAAAAATGGAGAAAAAGAATGAATTTAGAAAAAATAAAAAAGGCAAAAACAAAATATGTAGGAAAAGAGATAGAATATTTTCAAGAAATATCATCAACACATATATATGCAAAAAAAATTGCTATGAGTGAAAAAAATAATGGAAAAATAATTGTAGCAGAAAGTCAGACTAATGGAATTGGTACACATGGTAGAAAATGGTATACAGGTGAAAGTAAAAACATTGCGATGACTATTATTTTAAAACCACAATGTAAAATTACACAATTAAATGGACTAACAATAAAAATAGCAAAATGTATGCAAAAAACAATTAAAAATTTATATAATATTACATTAGAATTGAAAGAACCAAACGACTTGATATTAAATGGAAAAAAGATATGTGGATTTTTAACAGAAATCAATAGTGCATCAGAAAAAATTAATTACTTGTTAATTAGTTTTGGATTTAATGTAAATGAAGAAAAATTTCCTAAAGGAACAGAAGATATAGCTACTTCTTTAAAAAAAGAATTAAAAAGAAACTTTAATAGAGAAGATATTATAAAAACATTTATAGAAATTTTAGAAAAAGAAATAGAATTATGAGATGCAATTTTTATAAAAGAGCTTCATAGTTCTATTTCTTTTTTTGTTACATATACATTAAAAGAAGAGGGAAGATAACATACATTAAAAAATTATTTATATTTACTAAAAGGTTTATAGGTATCCTTGAAAAACCTAAATATAGTATAAGGAGATTATGATATTTATCATAAAATAAACAAATATGGAAAATTCAGAAAATGTAAATCATAAACAATTTATTAATATATTAAAAGGAATAGGAATTGCCTTTATTGTAACATTTATTTGCTTTATAATTTTAGCCATTGTTTTAACATATTCTAATATTTCTGAAAATATAATGAATCCAACTATTATAATAATTACATCAATTAGTATATTGATAGGAAGCAGTATTAGTAATATAAAAATTAAAAAAAATGGATTAATAAATGGTGGAATTGTCGGAGGAGTATATATAATTTTATTATATTTATTTTCAAGTATATTTAGTATGAACTTTTCATTAAATTCGCAATCTGTAATTATGATAGTAACAGGAATTGTTTTTGGGATTTTAGGTGGTGTTATTGGAGTAAATATACCTTTTAAATAATAAAATAGCCATAGAAAATATCTATGGCTTATAAATTAATCAACATAGTCTGTATATATAACACTATTCCAATAATTTATCAAATATTGTTTTTCAGATTTTGGAACAATATTAATTCTAATAGCAGAAAATGGTTTATCATGTGAATAACTAGATTCTTCACCATCAGAAGAAGCTTTTAACCATCCAATTGATGGGACATATATTTGATAAACAATAGAATATTCTTCACAATCATTTAATCTTAAAGCAATACCAGAAAGACCATATAAATTTTGCTTAGCTATTTCTTCTGGAATGGGATTATACTTACCTACTGATGTATTATTTGTTATATTATGTCCTTGTCCACCTAATTGTAAGCTAAGTTTTCCTAAAAAATGAACAATGTTACTACTACTAGTCATATCAAACCAAGTAGAAGCACTAGGTGTATATCCATATTGATAATAAATTTCAGAATACTTACAAATTGCTTTTGTATCTTCACCCCAATATGTATAATCAAATACTCTTGCTTGCAAAGCAGTACTTGATATATTACCTTCTGTATATAATACTAACATTTCAGATTTTTCATCTGTTTGATTTATAATAGCTTGTTTGCCAGAGATATCACCACTTTTATCAAATTCTGCAATAGGAGTACCATTATAGTTTGCATAGTATATTAAAATATTTGTAGCATTTTGTACATTAATAAGGACTTCAGAGGTGTTACTAGCATAATCTGTTATAGTAATTGGGTATGAAATAGGTGAAGGAAATACTTTTGAAATTGCAGTATTTGATTGGTAAAAATCCCAACTATCAATAGGTCTTAAAGACTCATTAGCAGAAATAATGTATTGAGATTTGCCATCTTCAACAGACAGTTCTTCACAAGTACTTGATGGTGCAATATTATCAATAATAATATTTGTATCATATTTTAAATAATCATTTTTTTGCCCATATATATCTTCAATCATTCCTTCAGGAAAAACAACACTTAAACTACCATTTCCAGTTAAATTGGAAATTGTAATATCATAAATGTATATACCATTTTGACTAGAAATTAAATCTACTTGCATAGATGAGCTAACAATTTCATTATTAATTAAAATTTGAATAGTATCTGAATTACATTGATTAATTTTTATATTTTTTTCTGTGATTTTTATTCGTAATGTTATATCATGTGTATAATTTGCATATTTTTCATAATCTGTATTTGTATTGGAAACAGATATTACTTCTATGATAGGTTTTTTATCAATTTGTATGTTAATAGCAGTGAAAGAATCGTCAATAATGTATTTTGAGAAACTGTTTTGATAAAAAAATGGAATCATAAATAATATGATGAAAAATAAGCAAAATATTAAAAATGTTTTTTTCAAAAAATCCCTCCTTTTGTGAGTTTTAAATTTATTTGTTGGGAATTTGAAATATTGAAATAAAATATTTGAATATGAATAACTGTATTATACATCGAAATAAATAAAAAGTCAACGAAATGTTGGGGACATGCCAAATCGTTCAAAAATTGAACAAAAGGGAGAGACCTGTTACCATTAGCTATACTTTGATTCCTGACAGATTATGTATTATATAAAATCATTACATAATTTTGTATAAGCCAAATTTTCGTAGAAATTGTATTAGAAAAAAATGAGCCTCTCTCATTGTTGCTATAAAGCATTAGCAAAATGAGCATTCCTCATTTTTTTCTTTAACAATTTCTATACTCAAATTTAGATACGCAAAATTATTTCATTTTTTATATAATACATAATCTGTCAGGAATCAAAGTATAGCTAATGGTAGCAGGTCTGTCCCTTTTGTTCAATTTTTGAACGATTTGGCATGTCCCCAACATTTCACTTTGTCGAATTTTGCGATGAAAACTTGTCAATTTTTGAAATATTTTATTGACAATGATAAAGTATGAAATTATAATGTACTTACATTTTTTCTATAATAATTTATAAATTTAAAAAAATTTTTGATTTTTATTTTTGATTTCAAAATTAATTCTAAAAATTATCCAAAACAAAAATAAAAAAAAGGAGGTATGCCTATTTGAGTAAAAAGAAAAAAATATTAATAGTATCATGTATCCTATTGGCTATTGTAATATCATTCATTGCTGGGAATGCTTTTGCAAAATATTTATCTGAAGTAAAAGGAACAGGAACAGCAGAAATTGCAAATTGGGTATTTAAAGTAAATGGAGAAGAAGATGCAATACAAAATGTAAATTTATTATCTACATATGATAATGAAACATTAATTAACAATAAAGTAGCACCTGGAACAAGTGGTAGTTTTAATATTGTAATAGATACGACAGGTTCAGATGTTGGGATAGACTATGTAGTAGAATTTACAAATGAAAGTGAAAAACCACAAAATCTAGTATTTATTTATCAAGATACAGAGTATACAACTATACAAGATTTAGAAAAAGATTTAACGGGTACGATAGATGCTAATGATGAAGATAAGACAAGAACAATTACAATTAATTGGGAATGGAAATATGAAACTGGCACAAATGAAGATGAAATTTACCAAAATGATATTATTGATACACAAGATGCAAAAAAATTAGAAAATTACACATTTGATATCAATGTCAAAGGTACACAAGTAATGCCAAAATAATTGGGATGAAAATAAAATATGAGAATATGATAAAACAAAAAGCACATAAAAAACATGTAAAATTTATTATCTTATTGCAATTGTAGTCATGATATAAATCAAATAAAAAACAAAATTTCTAATATTATTATAGAAAAATTTGTCCTACATAAGAGATATGATTAATTTATATAAAAAATAAATATTTCATATTTGTTTTCAAAAGAAAAGTACAATGTAAAATATAATAGCAAAATAATCTTTATAATTCATTAAGAGGACAAGTTCCTCTTAATGAATACTATAATATGAGAGGAGATATGCAAATTTGAATTTTATAAAAAAGCACAATATATTCAAAAAGAAGGATATAAATGTAGAACAAAAAAAGATTAAAAAACAATTATTCATTATAATAAGTATAATACTTATTATTGGTATAATATTTTTTTCTGGAATGAGTATGGGAAAAGCAATGTCAAATACTAATATACAAAATGATACTAAAATTGCAAAACCAATATTAGAAGTTGAAAAGGATTCTGAAATTATAATTACAGAAGATTATAGGCAAGGAGAATATAGTTTTGTTGTAAAAAATTACAATTCATCAGAAGAAGTTTCACAAGTAGATTTAAAATATTATATTGAAATATTAGAAAATAATTTAGATGATTTTATAGAATACCATTTATATAAAGAAAATGAAGAATTAATATTAACAGATAATAAAACAGAAGAAATGTCATTTCAAAAAGATATGAAAGAAGAGGAAACATATACATTAAAAGTAATCTATAATTCTGACCAAAATACAATGGAAGATATTATAGAAGATATACAAATAAAAGTACATTCAGAACAATTAAAAGTATAGGTGATGAAATGAAGGGAAAAAAGAAAAAGGCAAAAATTATCTTCATTTTTATTCTAATAATTGGTATTTTTTTAATAATATTCTATTCTAGAAAATATAATTTCTTACAAGAAGATTTGTTATTTTTTCAATTTTTGAATCAAAGAACTTCATCAGAATCAGATAATATTATATATGCAGAAAACCAAACAATTCAGCAAACATCAAATTCTAAAACAATAAACAGTTATAGAATAACTGTTGAATTTGCAGTTACATATCAAAATACTAAATTAAAAGCATTTAATTTAATGGATACAGTTGATAACAAAACTCTAGTATATGAAAAAATTGCTCCAGGAACAGGTGGAGGATTTGATATTGTATTGAAAAGTACACAAGAGATGAATTATCAAGTTTATTTTGAAAGTAAAAATGAAAAACCAACAAATTTACAATTTTATATGGAAGATGGTATAAGATATGGTAGCTTAGAAGAGTTGGGAGCATCTTTGCAAGGAACAATTTCAAAAAATGGTGAAATTATTATCCCTGTTTTTTGGGAATGGGTTTATGAAATAAGTGATGAACAAAATGAACAAGATACAGAAGAAGCAAAACAAATACGAGAATACAATTTTTTGATATATGTAAAAGGATATTAACTCTGCTATAACTAGTTATATATTAAATTCCATAAAAATACTTGTAAAATTGAAATAAAAACTATATAATATAATCAATATTTTGGGGTGTAGCCAAGCGGTAAGGCAGATGGCTCTGACCCATCGATGCGTAGGTTCGAATCCTACCACCCCAGCCAAGTATTTAAATAATATATAACAAAGTATTTGCAAAATTAAATTACAATGTATGTATATTGTCATGTGATAATTACCTTAAACAAGGGGGAACAAATGATGAAAAAAAATAATTCTGGAATTACATTAGTAAGTCTTGTTATAACAATTATTGTATTATTAATTTTATCATCAATAACAATATATAGTGGTGTAAGTACAGTTCGTTCAGCTAGATTAACTAAATTTACAACAGAAATGAAATTAATGCAAGAAAAAGTGAATGAATTATATTATAGTTATACAAATGATGGTACAGTAACAGTAAATGGAACAGAATATGTAGGAACAGATATACAAAATATTGGAGAAGATCCAGAAAGTTTATTTAATAGTAGCCGACTAGAAGAAGTATTTTCAACAAGTGGGTCTGGTATTACAGATAGAGAAGGATATATGTATTATGATATGGAAACATTAGAAGACTTAGGCTTAGAAGATATGGAATATGAATTTTTTGTAAATGTTTCTAAGAGAAGTGTTGTCAGTATAGAAGGCTTTAATTATTATGGTAATATATATTATACATTAGAGCAATTACCAGATAGTGTATATAATGTGGAATATAATAATGTTGATGGAAATTTAAGTTATGAAGTTACATCTGAAATACAAAATGGTCAAGGAAAATTGCATATTGTAAATATAAGTTATAATCAATATGTGAGTAAATGGCAGATTAGATATAGAATAAAAGTGGATGAAGGAGAAGAAGAAAATTCTTGGACAACAACAGAAAGTTTTACAGGTACAGAATATACAATTGATATTCCAATAGAAAACATATTTGAAGATTATGAGGTACAAGTAATCCATGGAGATGAAATTATATCAGAAATAAAAACTGCACATGTTTTACAGATAGGAGATTATATAAATTATGATCCAACAGATGGTGCAACAATAACAAGTTATACATCTCCTCAAGGTACATATAATTCTGATAATGGTGAAGATGGAACAATGACACAAGGGAATGGGTATGCAGATCAAGTTTTTGACATTTCAGATTATACAGATGGTTGGAGAGTATTAGGTATAGACGAGGATACAAACGAAATCTTATTAGTATCAGAAAAAATTGTACAAACAACAAGTAATGAATACTTTTGTTTAAGGGGACAAACTGGATACCAATACGGTGTAGAAGAATTAAATAATATATGTGCTATTTATGGAACAGGAACAGGTGCAAGTGGAGCGAGAAGTATAAATGTAGATGATATCAATAAAATTACAGGATATGACCCAACAAATACAGGAACAGGACTAGCATATGGAAGTGGATATATATATGAATATGGAAACCAAGTTACTTATACAAATAATGGAAGTAGTATAGCATATAGTGGAAGTAATGAGATATCTGATACAACAAGTAATTATAGTGAATTTAGATATTTTGAAGGAAACACATGGAAAAGTTTAGTAAGTGGAGAAAGTACAACATTAACAAATACAGGTTATTATTATTTTCCAGTCACATTAGCAACAACAAGATCATCAAGTGAAGATGTAAAAGGTATATCGGCAGATAGTACAGAATATGAAATGTTATTTGAAGAAACATATAATGAACAATTCTACTGGTTGGCATCTACATATACCTATACAGATTCTGGAAATGCACTATTTGGCTTGCGTTACGTGGTTAATGCCGGTGTATACTACTTTAACAATTTGTTCAGTTCAGATGGCGACGAAAGTAACACCTATTTACGGCATTCGTCCTATTGTTTCGCTAGAATCTGACATTAGCATCTCAGGAGGTTCAGGAACATCAGATGACCCATATCAAATACAGTAAATAAATATAAAAGTAAAGGAAGATTATGTTCAATTTTCCTTTACTTTTTGGTAAAATTACGATATAATGTTGCAAATTACTAAAAATGAAAGAAGGGATTTATATGCAAGAAAACAAAAACAATGAAAATCAGGCAGAAGAACTAGACATGAATCATTTAATGCAAATAAGAAAAGAAAAACTAGAGGAACTACAAGCAAAAGGAAAAAATCCATTTGAAATCACAAAATTTAATAGAACAAATACAGCAGGAGAAATAAAAGCAAACTATGAAAAATTTGAACAAAAAGATGTTACCATAGCTGGTAGAATTATAGCTAAAAGAATCATGGGAAAAGCATCATTTTGTACAATACAAGATAGTGACGAAAAAATACAAAGTTATGTTAGTATAAATGATTTAGGAGAAGAAAATTACAAAGAATTTAAAGCATTTGATATAGGAGACATAATTGGAATTACTGGTTTTGTATTTAAAACTAGAACAGAAGAAATATCTGTACATGCCAAAGAGGTTACATTATTAACAAAATCATTAAGACCATTACCAGAAAAATTCCATGGATTAAAAGATCCAGACTTAAGATACAGACAAAGATATACAGATTTAATTGTTAATCCAGAAGTAAAAGAAACATTTATTTTAAGAAGTAAAATTCTTAAAGAAATTAGAAATTTTATGGATGAACAAGGATATATGGAAGTAGAAACACCAACTCTTACAACAGTTGCAACAGGAGATGCTGCAAGACCATTTATTACACATCATAACACATTAAATTTAGAAATGTATTTAAGAATTGCACCAGAATTAAATTTAAAAAGATTAATAGTTGGTGGATTTGATAAAGTATTTGAAATTGGTAAAAACTTTAGAAACGAAGGTATGGATATTAAACATAACCCAGAATTTACAAATATGGAATTTTATTCAGCATATGAAGATTATCATGATATGATGGACATATCAGAAAAGTTAATATCAACAATTGCTCAAAATGTATTAGGAACAACTAAAATCACATATCAAGGACAAGAAATTGATTTAACACCAGGTTGGAAAAAAATAACTATGATAGATGCAATAAAACAAGTAACAGGGATTGATTTTAATACAATTAATACAGATGAAGAAGCACAAGCATTAGCAAAAGAAAAAGGTGTAGAATATGAAGAAATTAAAAACACTAGAGGTCATATTATAAACGAATTCTTTGAAACATTTGTAGAAGAAACATTAATCCAACCAACATTTATCATGGATTATCCAGTAGAAGTATCACCACTTACAAAAAGAAAGAAAGAAGATACAAGATTAGTAGAAAGATTTGAGTTATTTATTGGTGGTAGAGAATATGGAAATGCTTATTCAGAATTAAATGACCCAATTGACCAATATGAAAGATTGCTAAAACAAGTAGAGGCAAAAGAAAAAGGAGACGAAGAAGCCGGTGGAATGGATGAAGATTTTGTAAATGCTTTAGAGATTGGATTACCACCAACAGGTGGAATGGGAATTGGTTTAGACAGATTAATCATGTTATTAACAGATTCTGTTTCTATAAGAGATGTATTGTTTTTCCCAACAATGAAACCACTTAACTAAGTTAAATTTAAAAAGGGGAAGATAGGAGTTTTTATGTTTAATTTTTCATTTGACAAAAGAATAATATACATTATATTAGGAATCATGGTATTATCTATGGTTGTACAATATATATCAAGTCCAGGCATGCTATTTTCACTACTAATTAGTGTGCCAGGAGTTTTAATTGCAATTACTTTTCATGAATTTGCACATGCATTTGTAGCAGACAAATTAGGAGATGACACAGCAAGAAGAGAAGGTAGACTAAGTCTAAATCCATTAGACCATTTAGACCCAATTGGAACAGTACTACTATTATTTGCAGGATTTGGATGGGGAAAACCAGTTCATGTAAACCCAACAAACTATACACGAAAGATGTCCATGGAAAAAGGTGAAGCACTTGTTTCTATTGCAGGACCTGCTATGAACTTTATACTAGCAATTATCTTTGCAATTTTATATTATGGAATATATAAATTAACAAGTACCGCATTTTTGTTATCTACAACAGGAGAAATTGTAATGGATTTAATTGCTGCAACAGTATCTATTAATGTAGGATTAGGATTATTTAATTTAATTCCATTACCACCATTAGATGGTTCAAAAGTTATAAAACCATTTTTGCCATATAATATAAAACAATGGTTTATTAATAATGAGCAAATATTTTATATTGTATTTGTTGTATTATGGATTACTGGTTTAACATCTTATATTATCTCACCAGCTATCTCAGCAGTGACAGGATGGATTTCTAATCTAGCAATGGCAATATGGGGATTATAGTAAGGGAGTAGCCAATAAAAATAAAAGTAACTTAAAAAATGCTATCGGAAGGAATTTTATATAAAAATGAAAGATATCTATACATTAGGAATTGAATCAAGTTGTGACGAAACATCAGTAGCCATTGTAAAAAATGGAAGAGAAATTTTGTCAAATGTAATTGATACACAAATTCCAATACATGAAAAATATGGAGGTGTAGTACCAGAAATTGCCTCTAGAAATCACATTGAAGCCATTTCTAGAGTAACAAAAAAAGCATTAAAAGATGCAAATATAACATTAGAAGAAATTGATGCTATTACACCTACATATGGACCAGGATTAGTAGGTGCATTATTAGTTGGTTTATCCTATGCAAAAGCACTAAGTTTTGCAATTAATAAACCATTAGTTGGTGTAAACCATATACAAGGACATATTGCGTCAAATTATATAACATATCCAGAATTAAAACCACCTTTTTTATGTATGATGATGTCAGGTGGTAATACACAGATTATACATGTAAAAGATTATACAGAATTTGAAGTCTTGGGAAAGACAAGAGATGATGCCATAGGAGAAGCTTTTGACAAAGTAGCAAGAGTTGTGGGGCTTGGATATCCAGGAGGACCTAAGGTTGATAAATTAGCAGAAGAAGGTAAACCAACAATAAATCTACCTAAAACACATTTTGAAAATATGGATTTTAGTTTTAGTGGAATAAAGACAGCAGTTATAAATGTAAATCACCAAAATCCAGAAATCAATAAGGCGGATTTATGTGCTAGCTTTGAAAAAACAGTAGTAGAAATACTAATAGAAACAGTGCAAAAGGCTATACAATTAACAGGTGTTCATACAATTGCATTAGCAGGTGGTGTATCAGCAAACAAATTTATTAGGACTGCATTTCAATCACTAGAATCAATTAAAGTATATATGCCAGATTTAAAATTATGTACAGACAATGCAGCAATGATAGCATCTGCTGGATATTATAACTATATACAAGGAAAAAGAGATAATTTGGACTTAAATGCAATACCAAATTTAAAATTATAAGGGGAATAGCAATGGAAAAAGAAAACAAAGAAGAAAATAAGAAAAAAATAAATAAAAAAATCATAAAAAGAATTATAGCTATTCTTATTATAGCAATTATTATTATTTTATCAGCAGTTTTATATAATAAAGCAAATTCAAAAAATCAAAAAGCAGAAGAAGTTTTTGGTGATGATTATTGTGAGGCAATTTTACATATGGCAACAATGGATATAATAGAACATGAATGTGCAATTTGTGAAACAAAATTTGAAGATTCTTCAATGCATGCAGACATTTGTGAGCAATGTGCAGAAGAAACTGATAGATGTGACTTTTGCGGAAAAAGAATTACAGAAGAAACAAAAGCACAAAGAGAAAATGTAACATTTAACCAGTAAAACCAAAATAAAGAATGGAGAAGATAAATGGCAATATATACAATAGGAGATTTGCATTTATCCTTTAATGAAAATAAACCTATGAGTGTTTTTGGAGAAAATTGGGAAGGATATGAGCAAAAAGTAAAAGAAAATTGGATAAAGTTAGTAAAAAAAGAAGATTTAGTGGTTTTGCCTGGAGATTTTTCATGGTCTATGTATTTAAAAGATACATATAAAGATTTTGAATACATAAATTCTTTACCTGGAAAAAAACTATTATTAAAAGGTAATCATGACTATTGGTGGTCTACTGTCAATAGTATGAGAAATTATATAAAAGAAAATGATTTCAAAAATATTGACTTTATTTATAATAATGCCTATGAATTTGAAAACAAAATAATAGTTGGAACAAGAGGATGGGCATTTGGAGAAGATTCTGAAAGTATAAGAATGATACAAAGAGAAGTGGCAAGATTAGAATTATCTATAAAAAATGGAATAGAAAATTATGGAGAAAATAAAGAAATAATAGCATTTTTACATTATCCACCAATAATTAAAGATAATGTACAAAATAATGAAATGAATGTTTTTATTGAAAAATTAAAAGAATATAATATAAAAAGATGTTATTATGGACATTTACATAGCATGGCAATAAAAGAAGCAGTAGAGGGAGAACATTTTGGAATTGATTTTAAATTAGTAAGTGCTGATGCGATTAATTTTCAATTAATAAAAATAGAATAAAATTTGGCACCAAACAATGATGCAGGCATTAAAATGCTATAAACAAAAAGCCCAATATTGTTTTCCAAGATATAAGAATTGGTAATCCTAGTAAATGTTTATTGACAAAAGAAAAAGGAATTGATAATATATAAATGTAATGGGGGAAAAGTATGAATATATATCCAGATGCATATTTTAAAAAAGTAGAAAATATTGATATAGAATTTCTAAATAAAAATAAAATAAAAGCATTAGTATTGGATGTAGATAATACATTAGTTGATTATACAAAAAAAATGACAGAAAGTGTCATAAAATGGGCAAAAGAATTAAAGGGGCAAGGTGTAAAATTATATATATTATCCAATACAAATGATAAGAAAAAAATCGAAAATATAGTAAAAACAATTGATGTGCCATATCAAAGTTTTGCTATGAAACCATTTAAAAGAGGGTTTATAAAAGCACAAAAAGAGTTAGGAGAAAATAGCGAAAACATAGCAATAGTAGGAGATCAAATTTTTACAGATATTATAGGTGGCAAAAGATGTAAAATGTTTACTATATTGGTAGATCCAATAAAAGAAAAAGATTTTTGGTATACTGCATGGAAAAGACCAATAGAAAATAAAATAAAAAATAAAATCACAAGAATGTAGTAATAAAATATAAAA
Organism: uncultured Clostridium sp.; assembly: GCA_964449925.1. Lineage (GTDB taxonomy): Bacteria > Bacillota > Clostridia > TANB77 > CAG-508 > CAG-269. The sequence continues at coordinate 7,396 of CAYVCM010000006.1, read as the reverse complement.
AACAAAAGCTAAAAAAATAGCTAATTAATGATTATTAACAAAAAGAAAAAGGAGAAAATAATGTATTATAATGATGTACATATAGGATACTACTTAGCAGTTGCAATCATAGGCTTATTTGTGGGACAATTTGTTGACTGGGCAAATAATAGACTACCAGAGTATAAAAAAGTTTTATCATTAGATATATTTAGAGAATATAAAAGAGAATTTAAACCAAACTATATATTAATGATATTGACATCAGTAATTTATGTTACATTAGTCTATACATTTGGAATAAAAGAAACACTTATTGCAAATTTAGATTTAGTAAAATTTTTAATATTAACACCAATGCTATTATCTGCATTTATTATAGACTATAAATTGCAAATTATCCCAAATAGATTAAATTTAACAATCTTTGAAATTGGTCTAATATTTGCATTTATGTATGGTTTATCAGATGTAGCAATTACATTAAATATGTTATTAGGAATGTTGGCAGGAGCAGGTATCTTCTTATTAATCACATTAGTAGGAGGACTGTTTTATGGGAAAGAAGCTATGGGATTTGGTGATGTTAAACTAATGGGAGCATTAGGGATTTTCTTTGGATTATCTAACATTATAGTAATCACATTAATATCTTTTCTAATAGGAGCTATTCTTAGTATAGGATTGTTGATTACCAAAGTAAAGAAAACAAATGAATATATACCATTTGGACCATTTATTGTTATAGCAACATTTATTAGTATGTATGTACCTTTTGAAGCAATAAGATATATTTTAATGAAAATATTTACATTAGGAATGTATAATTAAAATATTTTTTGTAATATGATTTTCTGTTTAATAAAAATTACATTCTCTAGGAATGTAAAAACAATGATAAAAAATAAAATGATAGGTGATGAGTATGAATCCTAAATTACAATGGTTAAGAAACAAAATGTCTAGCTTAGATTTGCAAGGTTTAATAATATCGAATCCAATAAATATTCAATATCTAACAAATATTGATGCAGAAGGCGTTTTATTATTAACTAGAAAAGAAAATATTTATATAACAGATGCAAGATATATAGAACATGTACATAGCATTTTAACATTATATGACGAAATTATAGTATATGACATAAATGATGTATCAAAAGATGATTATGAAAATTTCTTTATGTTTTGCGAAAATGTAGGATTTGAAGAATACTATGTCACATATGCACAATATAAAGAATATATTAGAAAATATAAAATTAATAGCTTAGTAGAAACAGAACACATTATAGAAAAACAAAGAATGATAAAAGATGAAGAAGAAATTAGTAATATTAAAAAAGCTTGTGAAATAACAGATAATTGTTTTTCATATATATTAAAATATATTAAGCCAGGTATGACAGAAAAACAAATAGCCAATGAAATTGAAGACTACTATAAACCAAGAACAGATGGATTATCATTTGATACAATTGTTGCATCAGGAGAAAATACATCAAAACCACATGCTGTACCATCAGATAGAAAAATACAAGAAGTAGATATCATAACAATTGATATGGGTTGTAAAGTAAATGGATATTGTTCAGATATGACAAGGACAATTTTCGTTGGAAAAGTTCCAGAATATGTGAAACCAGTATATGATTTAGTTTTAAAAAATCAAACACAAACATCAGATGATTTTAAAGATGGTGCAAATACTAGATTATTAACAAAAATGGTAGAAAATGATTTTAAATTACATGGCTATGATTTAATACATTCATTAGGTCATGGTGTAGGAATGGAGATTCATGAAGCACCTTATATTAGTTATAAATCAGATACAGTATTAAAAGAAAATATGATAGTAACAAACGAACCAGGAATTTATATTCCAGGCAAATTTGGTGTTAGAATAGAGGATACAGTTCAAATTACAAAATTTGGTTGTATAAATTTAACCACTTCTGAGAAAAATTATATTGTAATTGATAATGCTTAGCTAAAAGGCTGAAAATCAGCAAATCTCTTGATTTTTATAGTAAAATGTAGTAAAATAGATAAGGTTTAAAAATTTATGAACAAAAATGAAAGGAGAAATGAACATGGCATCAGTATATTCAGCAGGAGATTTTAGAAATGGAACAACATTTGAAATGGATGGAAATGTATATAGAATAGTAGAATTTCAACATGTAAAACCAGGGAAAGGATCAGCATTTGTAAGAACAAAATTAAAAAATGTTATTACAGGGGCAACATTAGAAAAAACATTTAATCCATCAGATAAATTCCCAGCAGCACAAATTGAGAAAAAAACAATGCAATATTTATATAATGATGGAGGTTTATATTATTTCATGGATAATGAAACATATGACCAAATACCATTAAACGAAGAACAAATAGGTGATTGTTTAAAATACTTAAAAGAAAATATGGAAGTAACAATTCTTTCATACAAAGGAAATGTATTTGCAGTAGAACCACCAATATTTGTTGAATTAGAAGTTACATATACTGAACCTGGATTTAGTGGAAATACCACAACAACATCAGGAAAACCAGCAAAACTAGAAACAGGTTTAGAAATCCAAGTACCATTATTTGTTGACATTGGTGATGTATTAAGAATAGATACCAGAACAGGCGAATATATGGAAAGAATATAGAAAGGTGAATCTTAATGGCTAAAATAAGAGAAGAATATAATCAATTCTTAAAAGACATTGAAAAAAATTTAAAAAATAAAGAAGATATAGATTATGTAAAAGTTAGATTTTCTATGTTTGTTGATAAAGTTATGGATGAAATGGATATGCTTCTAGATTACAAAACACAGAAAATAAACGAAATAGAACAAAAGCAACAAGAAATTGACTATAAAATGGGACAAATGCAAAATATAATTGATAATATCGAAAAAGATATCTATGCAGAAGAGGGATTTGATTTTGAAATAATTTGTCCATATTGTGATAATCAATTTGTAATAGATGTAGATGAAGATAGAACAGAAGTAGAATGTCCAATTTGCAATAATATTATTGAACTAGACTGGTCAGGAGACTTGGAAGAAGATGATGATATTGAATTAAATAAAAGTTGTCCAGGTTGTCATGGATGCGACCAAAATGTAGAAGAACAAGAAGATGAAAAATCAATAAATCCAAGCGATACTGAAACATCAAATGAAGATAAAAAACAACAAGAAAATGATGATGATATGTAAAATAAAAGAGGGGAAACCCTCTTTTAAAATTCCAATTTTTCTTCTAACCATTTTTCGACTTCATCAATAGAAATTCGAATTTGTTCCATAGTATCTCTATCTCTAATTGTTACAGAATTATCTTCAAGTGTATCAAAATCTACAGTTAAACAATATGGTGTACCAATTTCATCTTCTCTTCTATATCTTTTTCCAATACTTCCTGTTTCATCATAATCACACATAAATTTCTTTGATAACTTTTCATGTACTTCTTGAGCTTTTTCTGATAATTTTTTAGATAATGGAAGTACTGCTATTTTAAATGGTGCTATTACAGGGTGTAAATGTAAAACAACTCTTGTATCACCTTCACCAATTTCTTCTTCATCATAACTATTGCATAAAAATGCTAATGCAACTCTATCTGCACCTAAAGAAGGTTCAATACAATAAGGAATATATTTTTCATTTGTTTCAGGGTCTGTATAACTAAAGTCTTCTTTTGAAACTTCCATATGGCTTTTTAAATCAAAATCTGTTCTATCAGCAATTCCCCATAATTCTCCCCAACCGAAAGGAAAAGCAAATTCAATATCTGTTGTAGCATTACTATAATGAGATAATTCTTCTTTAGAATGGTCTCTTAATCTAATATTTTCTTCTTTTATACCCAAATCTAATAACCATTTTTTGCAGAAATCTTTCCAATATTGATGCCACTCTAAATCAGTACCTGGTTTACAGAAAAACTCTAACTCCATTTGTTCAAACTCTCTTGTTCTGAAAGTGAAATTTCCAGGAGTAATTTCATTTCTGAAAGCTTTTCCAATTTGTGCGATTCCCATTGGTATTTTCTTCCTTGTAGTTCTCATTACATTTTTAAAATTAACAAAAATACCTTGAGCCGTTTCTGGTCTTAAATAAATTTCGGCAGTTTTACCTTCTGTTACACCTTGGAAAGTCTTAAACATTAAATTGAATTTTCTAATATCTGTGAAATTAGTTTTTCCACAATTAGGGCATGGTATTTTATTTTCATTAATAAAATCAATTAATTCTTTATCAGACATACCATCTGCAATCATATCATTTCCATTATCATGTGCCCATTCCTCAATTAATTTATCTGCTCTATGTCTTGTTTTACATTCTTTACAATCAATAAGTGGATCCGAAAAACCTCCAACATGGCCTGAAGCTACCCATGTAGTTGGATTCATCAAAATAGCTGCATCTAACCCAACATTATATTTGCTTTCTTGAATAAATTTTTTCCTCCATGCCATTTTTACATTATTTTTCAATTCATTACCTAAAGGTCCATAATCCCAAGTATTTGCTAGACCTCCATAAATTTCTGAACCTGGATAGATAAACCCCCTGTTCTTACAAAGTGCTACTAAAGTGTCCATTGATTTTAACATAACTATTCCTCCTTTTAATAATAATTTTACTAGAATCCAGAAGTTCTTTTGGCTTTGTTTTATACATCGAAGTTTAATTAATGAAATAAAAATCTATAAGATGCTGAATTGTCATTAATATTTTTTTTATTGATGAAATTTATTATATAGTGCATTTTCGTAAAAATTTTAAAGTCGAAGGTGTACTTTTGTACATCGAGATTTAAAAATTTTTATGAAAATGTGATAGATGATGAATTTCATCGATTTAAACCAAAAAAACTTCCATCAACCTAGTTATAATAAAACAACTAGGGACGAAAGTTACTTTCCGCGTTTCCACCCTACTTCTCAAAACCAAAAAGTTTTAAGCACCTCAATTCAAAACACCACTCCAAAGCTCCCCATGTGCATTCATTACTGGAATCCCACCAACGCCAGCTCTCTAAAAACGAACAATACCACACTTTTTCTTCTTCACCGTGGAAATATAATTTTCTATATTTTATTATCAATTAAAAAAAAAGTCAATCATTTTCAAAAAAAATATTGATAAAATTTAAATTTTATGCTAATATAATAAATGTCTTAAATATATAGGGGTATAGTGTTAATGGTAGCACATCGGTCTCCAAAACCGCCTGTGTGGGTTCGAATCCTACTACCCCTGCCACGGTGGAAACCAGATTGTGCAAAACAATTATGGATTCCTATTTTTTTAAGAAAAAATGAATAAAAAAATAGCAATCGCCAAATCACTTTATTTTTACAATGTATAAAAAATACAACCATTTGGATAAAGTTTTTGTCAAAATATGGGGGGAAAAAGAAAAGTGAGGTGATTTTATTTTTCAGAACATAAAAACTTTTATTTATATACTAATTTTTTTCATTTTGTTCATTACAATTTTTTTTACACCTATCATTGTAAATGGTAATTATAATGGGAATTCAGATTCCGAAATAATTTCTATCAATCCAGATGGCTTTGTATGGCCACTACCTGGTTATACAAGAATTAGTTCGTATTTTGGTAAAAGAACTGCTCCTACAACACGGTGCTTCTTCTTCACATTCAGGTATTGATATTCCAGCACCAGAAGGAACACAATTTATTGCAGTAGCAGATGGAGAAATTACTTTTGCACAATTTTTAGGTGCTGGAGGATATACAATAACACTTTCTTTTGATAATTATAGAGTAACATATTGCCATTGTTCTCCAAACTATATTGTTGCAGTAGGAGACAAAGTAAAACAAGGACAAGTAATAGGTTATGTTGGACCCAAATATGTTTATGGAGTAAAAGGCAATCAATATACAGATTCAACAGGACAGCCAACGAATGGAGCGACGACAGGAACACATCTTCATTTGGGAATTAGAATAGATGGTATTTATCAAAATCCATTAGACTTTTTTTGATATCATAAGAATTAGTAACATAAAAATAGTTTAAATATTTAAAATATGAAAAAGGGGGATTTTACATGGAAAAGAAAAAAATTTTAAAAAAGATAGCTATTATTGTATCATTATTAGTATTACTATTAGATGTATATTTATATATAAGCATGACTACTATCTGGTCAGAAATAGATTTAGGTAATTATTCATTATTTCTAGTAGGATTATTCAAATATGGATTATTAATATGGGGGATTTTGCTAATACCTTTGATTTGGATAGAATATTTACTATGTAATTTAGTTATTTACTTATATTATAAATTTGAAGGTCTGAAAAAGTTATTTGTGTGTCTAATACCAACTATTGCCATTGTGATAGTCTTGATTATATTTATTATAATATTTATTGGAATATTCCAAATATTATATTTATTATAATCATGTTTGCAATATTACTATGTTACCGTTTTTGGAATTTATAATAAATTTTAGGAAATATTGCTATACATTTTTTTGTGCAATGCTATTTTGTGTTTACTTTTCATTGCAAAATTAAAAAGTTTTATAATGTTTTTTTGAAAATAAAATTTTTATTTTCATTTTAAGTTGTGAAACAAAAAGTTTCATATTGTTTCCTATACAATAAAAAATTTTCCTAGAGTCTTGAACTCTAGGAAAAACAAAAAAACAGAAATCGCTTGGTATTTAAGCTTTACAAACAATTTCTGTTTTTTATTTTTTCTATAAAATTTATTTTTTATTTGATGATTTTTTATCCGCTATCTATTGACTTTATTGTGTTTTATTGCTATGATTATTTTAGTTTTATTTCCTAGAGTTCAAGACTTCATGAAAATAAAAAAAGGCTAGAAAACATAGAGACAAAGATACTAGAAGCAAAACTCTCAAAATAAAAGCCTAAAAAACAATAGGTGTAAAAGCAAAAGGTTAGAACTAAAAAATGAAAGAAACAAAAATGCCAAATAGATTGAATTTGTTTATTTTATCATTTTCATTGTTAAGATAAAGTTTAGATATAAATATTACAAACGAAAGAAAACGAAAGGAAAGGGATAGCAAATGACAAAAATTCATACAGAAAAGAAAGCAAACAAAAAAATGCAGAATAACAAAATAACCATAAAAGGCATATCTATGAAAAAGCAACAAGACTATAGAAACAAGGGTATTACCTTAATTGCGTTAGTAATCACAATTATAATATTATTAATTTTAGCAGGAATAACGATAAGTACCATAACAGGAAATAATGGACTAATTAATAATGCAGGGCTTGCAAAAGAAGAAACAGAAATTGCAAATGAAAGAGAAATTGTAGAAAATGCAACAATACAAGCTATGGGTAACAACAAATATGGCAATCTAGAAGAAAGTGAAT